>NZ_MDAW01000125.1:0-99944 GCF_002875385.1 Vibrio sp. 10N.222.52.B12
GACTTGTGATCAAGAGACAGGATAACTATCCGGCTTTTTGGCGTACTTTATTTCGCTGAGTCATCAACTCGCGATTCACTTACTTCAATCAGTTTTGCTCTTCGCGCTTAAACACCAAGTCAGTTGGCGTCGACTCTTCTTCAACGAAGTAGTAACCCGCAACATCAAACTTAGTGAGGTCAGCAACGCTTTCGATACGGTTTTCGATGATGTAGCGAGCCATCATACCGCGCGCTTTCTTCGCGTAGAAACTGATCACCTTGTATTGACCATTCTTACAATCTTTGAAGATTGGTGTGATCACTTGAGCATCCAAGTTCTTTGGCTTCACCGCTTTGAAGTATTCGTTCGATGCAAGATTGATCAGCACGTTGTCGCCTTGCTCAGCAATCGCTTCATTCAGCTTATCGGTAATGACATTACCCCAGAACTGGTAGAGGTTAGTGCCCTTTTCGTTTGCTAGCTTAGTGCCCATTTCAAGACGGTATGGCTGCATCAAATCAAGCGGCTTAAGCAGGCCGTAAAGGCCAGACAGCATACGTAGATGACCTTGAGCGTAATCGAAATCGATATCTGAAAGAGTTTCCGCTTCAAGACCTGTATACACATCGCCCTTAAACGCCAAAATCGCTTGGCGAGCGTTATCTGTCGTGAAGGTTTCACTCCACTCTTGGAAACGGCCGACGTTCAAGTCAGCGATTTTGTCGCTCACTTTCATCAGTGACGAAACATCGGCAGGTGTTAATTTACGGCATACCTCGATCAGCTCTTTTGAATAGCTAACCAAGTCTGGTTGAGTAAACTTCTCGGTTGCAAGTGGAGACTCGTAATCAAGCGTTTTAGCTGGAGAAACGACGATAAGCATGACTTTAACTTCCCTAATTTTGTTTTCCATTAGGGTACAAAAAAAGCCATGCATTGTCTGCATGGCTTTTTGAATCGTGTTGATAGCTTTCAACAATGATTAAGCGACTTAGTCTGCCTTCTTGTTGTTGTCCCAAATACCTTCCTCTAGCTGAGATTTCAGCTCAGGGAAGTCATTCGGATCAAACGTTGGCACTTTACCTTCACTCAACTGGCGGTTGTAGTCTTTCGCCAGTTTAATCACGATGCCAGATAGCAAGATGATCGCCACCAAGTTCACAATCGCCATCAGACCCATAGAGACGTCAGCAAGCGACCAAACCACAGGCAGAGAAGCTAACGCACCAAACATAACCATACCTAGTACAACGATACGGAAGATGCCTAGACCCGCTTTGTGGTTATGCTCTAGGAAGATAAGGTTTGTTTCAGCGTACGAGTAGTTAGCAATGATTGAGGTGAATGCGAAGAAGAAGATCGCAACCGCAACAAAGATGCCGCCCCAATCACCCACTTGCGAGCTCAATGCACGCTGAGTTAGCTCAATACCCGTCACTTCTGTTGCTTGACCTACGTACTCACCTGACATCAGGATGATAGCAACTGTCGCTGAACAGATAACGATTGTATCCATGAACACGCCTAGCATCTGTACGTAACCTTGAGATGCTGGGTGTGGTGGGTAAGGCGTTGCTGATGCTGCCGCGTTTGGCGCAGAACCCATACCCGCTTCGTTCGAGAATAGACCACGTTTGATACCGTTGATCATCGCTTGTGCGATGGCATAACCAAGACCACCAGCAGCAGCTTCTTGCAGGCCGAATGCGCTCTTGAAGATAAGCATTAGAACGTCTGGTAGTTTCTCTAAGTTAGAAAGCATCACGAACATCGCAAGAACGAGGTAAGCCAGAGCCATTACAGGAACAACTAACTCAGCAACTTTCGCGATACGCTTAATACCACCAAAAATAACGATAGCGGACAAAGCAACAACTGCGATACCTACGTAAAGGTCATCCCAACCAAATGCATTGCTCATTGCATTCGCGATAGAGTTTGCTTGAACGGCGTTAAATACCAAACCAAAAGCGATGATTAGGAAAATTGAGAACAACACGCCCATCCAGCGCATGCCCAAGCCTTTTTCCATGTAGTAAGCAGGACCACCGCGGTAGTTGCCATCATCATCTTTGGTTTTGTATAGCTGCGCCAGTGTGCTTTCTGCAAACGACGTCGCCATACCAAGCATCGCAATCAACCACATCCAGAAGATTGCACCAGGGCCACCCGCAGTCAGTGCAACTGCAACACCCGCCATGTTACCCGTACCAACACGTGCAGCAAGACTAGTACAAAGCGCTTGGAAAGAAGAGATACCAGCTTTGTCTGCTTTACGACTGTTCTTTAGAACAGAGAACATGTGGCCGAAATGGCGGAATTGAATGAATCCCAATCGAACGGTGAAGTAGATTCCTACACCAACAAGAAGATAAACAAGAATCGAGCCCCAAAGGAGGTCGTTCATCAAATTGATTAAGTCTGTCATGTGTACCTCAAAGTGAGTTGCGCCAGTCTTTGCTTCCGAGCCATCCACCAGATTGCATGCTAAGTGTCAAAGTCTGCTTAGCTTTTTGAATAATGTTTATTTCGCAATCTAGAATCGTAAACGTCGCTTCATGCATCCATTTTACGTACCAGCGTATTTTTTGACGGGCGGATAATGCAGCCTCGACAAGCAAAAATCAATATGCAACCAGTAAAATAAGCTTGTTATTTTTCACTATAAAGTCACTATTGATTAACATAAAATGAAAACTTATCGCTCACAAACAGCAACATTGCGTTTATCAAAACTCAACATAAATAGCCCCGCAATCGTTAACAAAACACCATCCCATTTATTTTTAGCGAGGCTAGCAACCACAAGGTATCTGACAAATTTTAATGACCTCACTCTGTTACGATTGGATACATTTTCATCAAAGCGATGCTATGCAACCTTAGTATTCAAAATTTAAGTAAAATCTGTCGCTCGAATTAACATACCAAATCTCTTCATTTAATCGTTTTCGTGAGTTCGTTCGCTTATTTTTTGCGCACTCCGTCCCCATGCAAAATGTGATTCTGTGAGTATTTTTGCGCGAAAATGTCATGTTACCGACACAAATGCGAAATATATCATGGTTATCCTCACGTCTATTGTGGTACTTAAAAAGCTCCACAAGGACTGGTTACAACAGTTTAGATATAGAAAGGTAAAGGTGGCTTATGGAAGGCTTTCAACTCGATGACCTATTTGGTCTGGATACTACCTCAACATCAAAATCTCGTGCGAAACCATTGAAGCGTAAGTGGCGAGAAATAGAAGAAATGAACGACCGACGTAATTTGCTAAAGGAACTGCGTGAACTGGATGTCTGTCACGACATCTCTCTAGAAGATATCAAACTATAATTTAGACAAAAGGCACCTCGTGGGTGCCTTTTGTCATTTATAGACCTATGAATTTGATGGGTGTTTTTGCGTTGAATTTCGTCCTATAACACCCATTCTTATTGATTGAGAATTTACCTCAAAATTCTGCCCTATTTGTAAGAATCCAATTTACCCTTAATTCTCATCAAATAAGAAAACGCAAAATAAACCGCGCTAAAGCAATCGTTTACCTTGTCATAATTCGCTTTAAACGAACTCAACATCGTTCTGACGCACTCGTTCAGCCAATTGTTTATAGCGATCTGCAATAGTACTACCAAATACAGGATCATCTTCACTCTGATGCCATAGGCTTTCTACATATTGCCAATCGTCCGAGGTAAACAGTTCTTCAATAAGAGGCAGTACCTGGCGCTCTTCCAACTCAAGGTGGCGTTTTTGCGTCACAATAAAGTCCTCTAACTGTGTTATGAATAACTCTTGTGGAACGACAGCATCTTGCAGGATCATTTCTAATAGCATTGAGAAATCTTTGGTTTTGCTCGCCAACACTTGATGCTCAAGCTCTAAGTTCTCAATTGTCTTCTGCTGACCGTACTGTTTTAGGAAGTAATGGTAGAGAATGTCTTCTTTAGGGTGGTGGATTTTTTCAGAATGGTTAGAGAGGTAATCTACGATTTCGCTCACCAACGCATAATTGATGGCATTCTCTTGTTTAATCTCATTTAATTTATGGCGCAATATCGCCAGTAAACGGACCATATAGCCGTGTTCTCGTCGAATTCTTTCGATCATCATAGCGTCTCTCCTTAACACCTACTTTCTATAAGTGTATATGAGAAACCTAATATCTGATTCGACGATGTTCAAAAAAACAGCGATCGTTGTGTCACGATCGCTGTACTG
This sequence comes from Vibrio sp. 10N.222.52.B12, assembly GCF_002875385.1. Classification (NCBI taxonomy): domain Bacteria; kingdom Pseudomonadati; phylum Pseudomonadota; class Gammaproteobacteria; order Vibrionales; family Vibrionaceae; genus Vibrio; species Vibrio sp. 10N.222.52.B12. Next base: position 4,207 of record NZ_MDAW01000125.1, read on the forward strand.
AGAATTACCTCTTTATATAAGAGGAAAAGTGAGATTTACACCGTTAAAGGCAAATGCCAATTAATGGCTTCTTTACCTTGCTGAAGCAGGATCTGGTTCGCTTGTGAAAATGGTTTACTGCCAAAGAAACCGCGGTGAGCAGATAACGGCGATGGATGTGGAGCGGCCAACACATGATGCTTGCTACGGTCAATGAAACGACCTTTCTTCTGTGCATGTGCTCCCCACAGTAAGAACACCACACCTTGCTGATGCTGGTTGATCGATTCAATCACACGGTCAGTAAAGGTCTCCCAACCGGTTTTAGAGTGTGAATGTGCTTTACCCTGCTCTACTGTCAATACTGTATTGAGTAACAACACACCTTGTTCGGCCCAGCTTTGTAAAAAACCGTGCTGCGGAATTTGGAAGCCTTCGATATCTTGCGCTAACTCTTTGTACATGTTCACCAAAGATGGCGGAGTTTTAATGCCTGGTAGCACAGAGAAACACAAACCGTGTGCTTGGTTCAGTCCATGATAGGGATCCTGCCCTAAAATCACGACTTTCACATCATTGAATTCAGTAAAGCGAAACGCATTAAACACATCTTTAGTTGGCGGATAAATCGCTTTGCCTGAGGCGCGCTCTGCTTCAACAAAATTCAGGGTATCTACAAAGTAGCTCTGTTGTTTCTCTTCGCCGATCACATCGTGCCAAGTCGGTAACTGATTCATGGAAAGTTCCTGTCCTAGGGTTTTCCTTTATTCTACCGAGCGAAGTCCAAACAAACAAAAACTTACTATCAGCTTGAGATGGCTTTTCAAAAAATCATGACATTAACGAGAGCCCTCGCTAATGTCGTTGCGGCGTTCGAAAATGCCCCTGTCCGGTGATATGGCGGTTTGGAGTAGGTAAACGTAATACTCGTCGAGAGTGTGTCGCTGGGATAAAAGAAACTGGTCGAGACATATTGTCATCCTCCTAACTAGCTTCGCCTAACTACAACGTTGAGTTCAGGCGTTTAAAACAAGCGCATAACCGCTCAATGGTTTTAGCTAAGAAAGAAGGATGCCAACTTTGCCATCCCGTTAGGAATTAACCATTTCTTCAATGTGGAATTGGCGTAAAGTGTTGATTTCTTGCTGCCAGATATCTGGGTCAATTGTTTCTAAAATCAGAGGGATACCATCAAAACGTGGATCTTTAGCAATGTACTCAAAACAGCTCCAGCCGATCTCGCCTTTGCCTAATGAGTGGTGACGGTCAACCTTGCTAGCGAATTCGACTTTTGAATCATTTAGATGCATTGCTCTTAAATAGTGCATGCCTACGATACGATCGAACTCAGCAAAGGTATGCCCACAATCCTCTTTAGTACGCAGATCGTAACCAGCGGTAAACGTGTGACAAGTATCGAGACATACGCCAACACGTTCTTTGTCTTCCACTTGATCGATGATTTCAGCCAAATGTTCAAACTTCCAACCTAAGTTAGTGCCCTGACCTGCCGTGTTCTCAATCACAGCGATCACATTCGGCACTGCTTTGTGCGCCAGGTTAATCGACTCGGCGATCGTCGCCAAACACGCCTGTTCCGACACTTTCTTTAAGTGGCTACCAGGGTGGAAGTTTAGCAAGGTTAAACCTAATTGATTGCAACGCTCCATCTCATCAATAAATGCCGCGCGGGATTTGTTCAGCTTTTCTTCTTCTGGAGCACCCAAGTTAATCAGATAAGAGTCATGGGGAAGAATGTGTTCCGCGCCGAAACCAAGCATTTTGCAGTTTGCTTTGAACGCACTAATGGTTTTTTCTTCGAGTGGTTTTGCAACCCATTGGCGTTGGTTCTTAGTAAACAGAGCAAACGCATTCGCACCAATTTCACGAGCACGAAGAGGCGCTTGATCAACCCCTCCAGCCGCAGATACGTGAGCACCAATAAATTTGTTTCCAAACTTGTTTTTCATGTTTGTCATTTAATCACTTTAGACTTTCAGTATGGCTACCTAAATACAGGCAGTTGCGTAAACAAGGTTAAGTTTTGAGCTTGTTTTGTAGTAAATTTACAACAAAATTAACTTTTAAATATTTTTTATATTATCAAATAAATTGTAAATAGTATGTTTTCAAACGTTTTATTGATTTAACTCAAGAAAATCACCTTCAGAAAATTAAGGTTTTTGGTTGTTTTTTGACTTAAATCAATATTAAAATAATGGATATTGGCTATATAATACTTAGCTCGACAAAAATTCGAAAATTAACACCAATAATCACCACGTAAGTGGTCTAGGAGATAGTGATGATCCAAGGTATCCAAATTACTAAAGCAGCTAACGACGAACTACTAAACTCAATCTGGCTACTAGATAGCGAGAAGAACGAAGCGCGTTGTGTTGCTGCAGCATCAACTTACGAAGCAGACCAAGTTATCGCAATTAGCGACCTAGGTGAATACGAAAGCCGTGAAGTAGCAATCGAAACAGCTCCTCGCATCGAAGGCGGTCAGCACCTAAACGTAAATGTTCTTAAGCGTGAAACTCTAGAAGACGCAGTTGCACACCCAGAGAACTACCCACAGCTAACTATCCGTGTTTCTGGTTACGCAGTACGTTTCAACTCGCTAACTCCAGAACAGCAACGTGACGTAATCGCTCGTACTTTTACTGAGTCTCTATAATCTCTCAGTAAACTAGCTTGCTAGAATTTAAAAAGCTTGGTCAGCAATGACCAAGCTTTTTTTGTTTCTGGATCCTTCTAAAACCTTCCGACAGCAGAAAGCAACTCGCCTCTAAGGTGCGTTTCTTTGCGAAGGATCTTTCTGAAACGCTTGTGCCAACGAGGTTGGTTCAAGCCTCTCTCTTTGCAATGACGCCCCTTCTGCCCACCAAATCAGTTGATGCAGGGTGCGATTCATATAGCTATCCCACTGCGCCTGATCCGATTCATCCGCAACCACACCCTGTTCATCAAACACCTCTTGTGCTTTTGGAATATGGATCATTGCCGACACGGGTAAGCATCCCAACTCGGATAAGAAAGTGCGCATCGACACCGCAGCACGAGCACCACCCCATTGCCCAGCAGAGTAGGTCACGATCGCACTTGGCTTATAGGAAAACAGCGAACTGCCAAAATGATTAAGCATGTTTGCCAAGGCAGGACTCATCGAATGGTTGTATTCCGGGCTAACCATCACATACCCATCGGCATGTTTGATTTTGTCTGCCAGCTCACTTAGGTGCTCCGGCACCTTAGAGCGGTGATAAGCAAACTCGGGCTTAAACACATCGCCAAAGTCATAGTTCAATGGGTCAATGATTTCGACAGTATGTTGCGAATGCTGACTCACGATGAGTTTTTGACACGCTCTACTGACTCGCATTCCTAAACGGGCTGGTCGTGGTGGCGTGCTGTCTCTCACTGAGCCAAGAAAAATCAAAAAATGCATGCTTCTCTTTCCATCTCATTTAGTTAAGTTCGTTTCTCAATAATAAAGAGAGTTAAAACTTACCGGCAATAAAAAAGGTGAATGATTGCTCATTCACCTCTCGTTATTTGTGTTTTTGATACTGACTGTATTTTGAAGCTTACTGCACGCGGCGCAGTACTTGTTTCAATGCGTCAAAGTCTGCGTCGAGATCTTCCGATAGCAGTTCCATCGCAGCGTGCTTCGCTAGTGGCGCAGGAAGATCAATGTCAGATTGCAGAATGTCATCTACCACTTCTTTGAACTTCGCAGGGTGTGCAGTACATAGGAACAGACCTGTTTCACCGTCTTGCAGTTGTTCTTCAAGCACGCGGTAAGCAATCGCACCGTGCGGCTCACACAAGTAACCCATGGCGTATAAATCTTTTACTGACTGCGCGCTTTGCTCATCCGTTACTGCACCTTTACCTAGCGTCTCCAAGCCCCACTCTTTCACGCGGCATAGCTCTTCGATACGAGGCCAGTTGTTTGGTTGGCTCACGTCCATCGCGTTCGATGTCGTTGCTACTGTTGGTTTTGGATCCCACTTACCTGTTTCTAGGTAGCGAGGAACAGTGTCATTAGCGTTAGTTGCAGCGATAAAGCGTTTGATAGGCAGACCCAGCGCTTTTGCCAATAGACCAGCAGTTAGGTTACCAAAGTTACCGCTTGGTACAGACACAACTAGGTTTTCACGTTCTTGCTTGCTCATTTGCGCAGCGGCTTCAAAGTAGTAACAGATTTGCGCCATCAAACGGCTGATGTTGATTGAGTTTGCAGAGTTCAGACCGATCTCTTCTCGCAGCGCAGAATCATCAAAAGCTTGCTTAACCAGAGCCTGACAGGCATCGAAGTCACCATCGATCGCAACAGTGTGAATGTTCTTACCAAGCGTACAGAATAGCTTCTCTTGCAGTGGGCTGATCTTGCCTTTCGGGTAAAGAATCACAACGTTGATGTCTTCCATACCGTAGAAAGCATGCGCAACGGCTGCGCCAGTATCGCCAGAAGTTGCAGTCAGAATCGTGATCTTGCCGCCATCCGAAACCGCAGCAAGAGATTGCGCCATAAAGCGACCACCAAAGTCTTTAAACGCAAGCGTTGGACCATGGAACAGCTCCAGTGCATAAACACCGTCTTTTACTTGATTGATAGGCGCAGGGAATTGGAACGCAGCATCAACAAGAGCATTCACTTGCTCTTCTGCAAGTTCATCGCCAATTAACGCTGATAGAATCTTAGTGCTACGAGAGACAAAGTCTTCTGCAAGCAGCGCATCGATATCTTCAAATTTTGGTAATTCCGATGGGAAAAATAGGCCTTGATTACGACCTAACCCTTGGCGAACGGCTTGGCCAAAGGAAACTTGTTCATCATTTTCTTTTATATTGTAAAGCTTCATAGCTCACTTCCTGTTACTTTCGAACCCTGCTTATCTAGACGACAAACGTGGACGAATCCTTCTTCGTTTTGTACGTAGTTCTGTTCTAACCAGCGAGCAACTCGCTCAGCGACATCTTTCTCTTTGCAAATACTGAACAGTGTCGGCCCACTGCCAGAAATACCGGTAGCTAATGCACCCGCAGACGCTGCGTATTGACGTGCATTCGCAAAACCCGGAAGCAGTTTCTCACGATACGGTTCTGCGATCACGTCTTTGATCATTTTTGCAGCAAGTTCTGGCTGACCAGAATGACACGCATGGATAAAGCCTGCAAGGTGGCGACCATGGGCAATGATATCTTGTCGACGGTATTGAGATGGCAGGATCTCACGCGCTTCTGCAGTGGACACTTTGATGCCCGGATATGCCATCACCCAATACCAATCATCAAAGCAAGGCACTTCCTGGCTGATGATACCCAACTCTTCAAGCATCAACTGTACGCCGCCAAGGTAACATGGTGCGACGTTATCGTAGTGAATACCACCAGAGATCTTGCCTTCCATTTCTCCCATCAGTGCCAGTAACTCTGTCTCGTTAAGTGGCTGTCCATGGAATCGGTTCAATGCATCTAATGCCGCAACGATAGAGCATGCACTTGAGCCTAAACCAGAGCCAATTGGCATGTTCTTTTCTAGCGTCATCTCAAGTGGTTTTAGCTCGACGCCTTTTTTGTCTAGCTCACGAGCAAACACCACCCAACAATCGTAAACAATGTTCTCTTTTGGCTCGGTAGGCAACTTTTCAACGAAGTCACCGGAGGTTTTTAGGCTGAATGGCTCAGCTCCTGACTTTACCAATACTCGGTCGCCCAAAAGAGTGCCATCAACTGGCGACACCGCCGCCCCCAGAACGTCGAAACCAACGCTTACATTACCAATTGATGCTGGGGCATAAACCACAACATCCATATCACTTGAACTCATTGCCGTTATACCCCTAGCTTCCAACCTAAAGTACGCATCACATCAGAGAATACGCCCGCTGCCGTTACCTCGGTACCCGCACCGTAACCACGCAATACCAGTGGAATTGGTTGGTAGTAGCGGCTGTAGAATGCCAGTGCGTTTTCACCATCTTTAATCTTGAACATCGGGTCGTTTTCATCGACGGCAGCAATGCTCACTGTGCATTTACCATCGACAATTTCGCCCACATAGCGCAGTACTTTACCTTCTTCTGCCGCTTTTGCTGACTGCTCTTTAAAGTACGCGTCCGCTTCTGGTAAACGCTCCATAAACTCTTCAACGCTGCCTGAATCATCAAAACCTGGTGGCAGAGCTTGATCAACCACAACGTCTTCTAGTTCTAAAGACATGCCAGCTTCACGAGCAAGGATCAGAAGCTTACGTGCCACATCCATACCCGATAGATCGTCACGCGGATCCGGTTCCGTAAAGCCGTTTTGTTTCGCGATATTTGTCGCTTCACTTAGACTCATGCCTTCATCTAACTTACCGAAGATGTATGACAGAGAGCCAGAAAGGATGCCGCTGAAGCGCTCTAGTTCATCACCCGCTGAGATGAGGTTTTGTAGGTTTTCGATTACCGGTAGACCTGCGCCTACGGTTGTTTCGTACATCAACTTACGACGAGAGCTGCGCGCTACATCGCGAAGTTGATGGTAGTAAGCCATGCTTGCCGTGTTAGCTTTTTTGTTTGGTGTTACGACGTGGAAACCTGCGGCTAAGAAGTCTGCATACTGATTCGCAATGGCTTCGCTGGACGTACAGTCAACTAACACAGGGTTAATGATGTGATTACGTTGCACCAGTGAAATCAGACGCGCTAGGCTGAATTCTTCAGTTGAAGCAGACATACGGTCACGCCAATGCTCTAGAGGCAGACCTTCACTATCAAGCAGAAGACCTTTGCTGTTTGCCAAGCCACACACGCGGATCACAATGCCTTTCTCTGCAAGCTTCGCTTGTTGACGTTCGATCTGATCCACCAGCTCACCACCAACACCGCCAATACCAACAACGAAAACGTCTAGGAAGTGCTTAGAGTTGAATAGGTTCTCGTGACACGCTTTGATCGCTTCAGAGATTTTGTCTTCAGGAATCACGGCAGAGATAGCACGCTCAGATGAGCCCTGTGCGATTGCCACGATGTTTACGTTCACTTCAGCAAGAGATGAGAAGAAGCGAGAAGCGACACCGCGAGAAGTACGCATACCATCACCAACCAACGTCACAATAGACACATCGTCGATGAACTCGACTGGTTCAAGTAAACCGTCTTTTAGTTCCAACTCAAATGCGTCAGCCAACACTTGCTGTGCTTTGGCTTTATCTTGCGCTTCAATACAGAAGCTGATGCTGTACTCAGAAGAAGATTGTGTGATAAGGACGATAGACACGCCCGCTGATGACATCGCACCAAAGACACGGCTTGCCATGCCTACCATGCCCTTCATACCTGGGCCAGACACGTTAACCATCGTTAGATCATTTAGCGTCGTGATGCCTTTGATATCTAGATTATCTTCGCCAGTATCTTGGCCAATCAATGTACCCGCACCTTGTGGATTAAAGCTGTTTTTGATCAGGCATGGGATATGAAATTGTGCAATTGGTGCGATGGTTTTTGGATGCAGAACGGAAGCACCGAAGTAAGAAAGCTCCATCGCTTCTTGGTAGCTGAGCGACTTGAGTAGGCGTGCATCTTCAACTAGGCGAGGGTCACAGTTGTAAACGCCATCTACATCAGTCCAGATTTCACAGCAGTCTGCACGCAAACATGCGGCCAGTACCGCTGCGGAGTAATCAGAACCATTACGACCCAGAGTTACCAATTCACCTTTTTCATTACCAGCTGTAAAGCCCGGCATGATGCTGACATGACCTTCTGGAAGCGGGTTTTGGCGGAAGTTCTGCGTAGAGACTTCAACATCAACCATCGCTTCTAGATGATCGCCTTTCGCGTATAGGTACTCAACCGGATCGATAAGATGCGCAGGTTGGCCTTTTGCTTCTAGTACCGCTTTCATCAGTTGAATCGACACACGCTCGCCTTTGCTGATAATGCGTGCGTTGACGTTGTTTGGACACATACCAAGAAGATTAATGCCGTGAACAAATTGACGTAATTGAGAAAGTGAGGTTTTAACTTGGTTATCGAAAGCCGTGCCATCCACATTTGGAACAACCGCTTGGATTTCGGAAAATAGCGTTTTAAACGACGCTTCTAGCTCATTGATTTGAAGCTCTGCTTCACCGTTTCGAAGTGCGCCTTCGATCACCGCAACAAGCTTATTGGTCGTTTTACCCGGTGCAGAAAGCACAACGGCAACGTCTTCCTGTTGAGCGTTATTGGCAATGATATCCGCTGCTCTTAAAAAGCGATCTGCATCTGCTAATGATGAGCCGCCAAACTTCAATACTCGCATCCCTTCCTCCGATGTATCTTCTTAATTCTGTCTAAATTTCATTTAAAAAAGCATAAAAAAAGGCCTGTATCTTGTTGGATACAGGCCTTTTTTGTGAATTTCTTTCGCTCAGCAGCCTGCCCCAACATTGGTCGTGTTGGTAATAATAATGGTTGTGGTCATTACTACTAGGCTGTTTGATGGCATAAATAAATATTCAACGATAATTGTGTGTTTGCTTAACTCTACGTTTACCGAGTTTCTGGTACAGAGTCAACAAAAAATTGTCTATTTTCCGGTCTTGTAGTGATTTCTGCTACGCAATGTCTTTGATATTTCAATGTAATTACAAATGGTTGCGAATTATCATAGTCAATTGAACTTTTTCTCTCTCTACAACGGTCTGTTTGATATAGAAGCAAATAGCGGTGATGACACCTGATCCTCTTCTATCTACATATGATCAAAACATCGATCCTCATGAATACTAATTAACAACAAGTTAACTGTGATCAAGGTTCATAGGATTGAATTAAGTAGAAAATAAGTGAGCTGACTTTCATATTCTATGCTTTAATATTGAGAAGCTTTAAGCACATACTAATAACAAAGTTCGACACAAGGAGTGGTCAACATGAAAAAATGGATTTTTCTGTTACTGTTTGTTGTGCCTAGCATTTGTGCTGCAAATGAGTTGCCACCTCTCCCAGGAAAAACCACAGCTTCCCCACACAAGCTTTTCATTTCTAGTGAAAACTACCATACCGAGAGCTTTGACGTCTGGAATATTGATGGCGGTTACGCGTATGAGCTGTTTGACTCGGTTGATCTTTACGTCGGTGCGCGTGTAAATAATTCACCAACGCAAAACCAAAGTGGCTTTTTGAGTGGGATCAGTTATCACTTAAATGATCGCGTCACCGTTAAAAGTACGGTTCGCTCTTATAAAGCGGAAACGACCGAAGGTATTCGTGAAGAAGACAGTAGCCTCGCTGCCGAGGTTTCAAGCCGCGTAAAAATCACCGAAAACTTAGATCTTCACGCCACTTTAGATTATCAAGATTGGCAACAAGGCTTTGAAGTCGGACTTGGTTTCCGCTTTTAAAAATCCAACGCCTCTTTAGAGATCAATACGCCATTCCAATCCGCATAAACGTAATGCTTAGGTTGAACAATTTGATTCTGCATTGTCAGCGTAACATTCACTTCTCCGACATCACGCTTTTCTGTTTTAAACGGACATGTGCCTAGGGCTTGAACACCAATGTCCATTTGAGAAATCTGAGCTACATCGCGAATCGCGCCGTACACTATGATGCCTTCCCAACCATTTTCGATCCCAAGAATCGCTAATTGATCGCCTAGCAAGGCTTTTTGACAAGAGCCGTGTCCGTCAACAATTAGTACTTTGCCAGTACCATTATCGCTCAGTACCTCGCGAACTTTTGAATTATCATGGTAGCAACGCACTGTGACTATCTCTCCATGAAACGCGGTACGTTGACCAAAATTCTGCAATGGCAGACTCAGTAACGTAACTTGTTCTTCAAATTGGTCACAAATATCTGGTGTTATGTCTCTCATAGTTCCTCCGTGAAATGTCTCACCCGAGCAAAACTCCAGTGAGTAGTATCCTTCTATACCAGTCTGGATTTCATCGAACCAAGCTTGTGCAAAATCTCTGGCTCTGAACACGCTATCAGGTAAAGCTCGTCATCAATGACGTAGTAAATCGCATTCTGTTGGAAATCTTTTGCCAGCACTATCGCCGCTTCTGGCGTGAGTTCTGCTGCGTAACTTTCTTCAAACCATTCGAATGCCTGATCACCAACCGTGACAGGCACGTGTTTAACGTGGTTTAATTGCTTTTCGAGTTCATGATTACTTATGCAATTCATCTCTTTTGACCGCAAATTACTGTAAGGGTTCCAAGCGGTTATCACTGCGTAACTTGAAGAGCACCAATCAGTATGAAAACGAAAGAAAGATTCTGAATAAGCATTCCATAACGATGCGTCTATGTTCGTATTACTTTTTTCTATCATAACTCTTAAACGATTAATAACGGTTACATTTCATCAATTGATGTAAATCAACAAACTGAATGGAATTAACATTTGAGCATTGTTAGCATGCTGTTAACAATATAAAATCCGCTCCATATCTTAGGGTGTTTACGTTTCAGGCCCCGCGAAGGCTAGGAAATGAAAGGTAAACAAGCCCTATAGAATAAACGTCGCCATCGGATACTGGTGAGTTGGCAAAATTCCAAGGAAGGCGGATAACTGAAAGAAGTGTTTTTTTGATCAACTTGATTTATTATCAAAATCACATTACCTGTATGTTATATTTTTGCCTAGAATTTATTCTATTAGCACAATTTTGTCACAAATTTAGGTACCGCCAATGCAAACCCCGCAGATTCTTATCGTAGAAGATGAGCAAGTAACTCGTAACACTCTTAAGAGTATTTTTGAAGCAGAGGGATACGCTGTTTTTGAAGCCAGTGACGGTGAAGAGATGCACCAAGTGTTGTCTGAAAATTCAATCAACTTGGTTATCATGGACATTAATCTTCCAGGCAAGAATGGTCTCCTTTTAGCACGTGAACTTCGCGAGCAAGCGAACATCGCACTGATGTTCCTAACTGGTCGTGACAATGAAGTAGACAAGATCCTAGGTCTTGAAATCGGTGCTGATGACTACATCACTAAACCATTCAACCCACGTGAACTGACTATCCGCGCACGTAACCTGCTAAGCCGCTCAATGAGCACTAACGCAGTACAAGAAGAGAAGCGCTCGGTAGAAAAATATGAGTTCAACGGTTGGGTGCTAGACATCAACAGCCGCTCTCTTGTGAGCCCAGCTGGCGATGGCTACAAACTGCCTCGTTCTGAGTTCCGTGCACTTCTGCATTTCTGTGAGAACCCAGGCAAGATTCAAACTCGTGCTGATCTTCTTAAGAAGATGACGGGCCGTGAGCTTAAGCCACACGACCGTACTGTTGACGTGACTATCCGTCGCATTCGTAAGCACTTTGAATCTGTATCAGGTACTCCTGAAATCATCGCGACGATTCACGGTGAAGGTTACCGCTTCTGTGGCGATCTAGAAGACTAATCGCTTCAACACAAACAATAAGGGCTTGCACCATGAGCAAGCCCTTTTTTTATCTGAGAAAAAGCAATATCAGTATACTTTATCGATCTTAATGTGTTTCTCAACCAACCAGCCTTTCTTACCAGCATCATCTAATAACAAAGCTAAGTCGACTGACTTTTCCATATCCGCTTCAATTTGCCAAACAAAGGCGACTTCCCACTGGTTCTCACTATGAGTACGTAACTCAAGCAAGTCACCATCAATTTGCCATTCAGAATCGCCTTGTTTGATGATCAATGAATCCACGGTCAAGTTGGCTGGTAGTTCCTTGTCTGATTTCAAGTACAACGCACCATGTACGTTTTGCTCTTGAACCTCACCAATGGTTGGCATTAGGTTTACCCACAAGTTGCTTTTCAGCTCAACATTCACTTTATTCATGGTGATTTGGCTGTCTTCTTGCCAACCCACTTGAGGAGCAGAACTACAACCAGCAAGTAATGCGATTGCCAGTGCTGCCGATGCAAACTTCTTCATGTTATTTCCTCTGTTCCAACCAACTTTTTAAGACTTGAATGTCATTTTGATATTCATTTTTTATTTCTTCGACCCAGTCCGAGATATTTTCCCACCAAGCAGGCATATCCGGAGATTGTGCCTTCTGTGCAACACTTTGGATGTGTTTAAGACCAATAGAACCCGCGGCGCCTTTGATCTTATGCGCCTCTGAAACAATACCATCTTGGTCTTTCGCCATCATGTTCGAGTCTAAAATCTGAATGTAGTCTGGCATCATGTCTTCGAACATCTTGATACTGTCATAAACAGGTTTCACACCCACGATATCCACGTATGACTCTAGCATATCCAAATCAAGTAAATGGGTATTGATGACGGGCGATGGGGTCGGTGTAACATCCTCAACGAGCTCAGGCTCAACAACCTCTTCCTCTTGGTTATCAATACGATTAACGAAGAACTTATCAATCACTGATTGCATCGCTTGTACCGCAAGTGGTTTGCTGATTGCATCGTCCATACCATTGTCTAAGTATTCACGACGATCTTTCATCACATTCGCTGTTAGTGCTACTAATGGCGGCAAGTTGTCGTAATGCTCACGGTAGTACTTAGCCACATCAAAACCTGTCATGTCTGGTAGTTGTATATCCAGCAACGCTAAGTCATATTCGTCTGGTACAAAGTTCACCAGCGCTTCTTCACCTGTCATGGCTACAGTGACGGTATGTCCCAAGCTTTCAAGCAGTGACTTAGCAACAGTAATGTTCAGTTCGATATCTTCTACCATAAAGATATTTAGATGCACTTTATCTCGCTGAGCATCGATAACAGGCTCTTCCAATTCAACAATCGGAACGTGAATCGAAACGGTAAAGGTACTCCCGAAGCCCTCTTCACTCGCAACAGTAATATCGCCATCCATCATGTTGATAAGCTGCTTAGAAACCGCCAAACCAATGCCGGTACCAACCGCATGAAGGTTGTCTTTGCCTGACTTCACTTGGTAGTACATCGCAAAAATCTTATCCAGCTCTTCTTCAGGAATACCAATGCCAGTGTCTTCTACTTCCATGATGATGGTCGCGTAGTCGTCTTCGACATCTGCGCTGACTGTCATGACGACGCCACCTTCTTTGGTGAACTTCATTGCGTTGCTAACCAAGTTCCAGATAACCTGACGCAGTCGGGTCGCATCCACTTCAATCGCTTTTGGTAATGCGCTCAAGCGTTCAAGGTCGAAACGCAACCCTTTCTGCTCCGCCATCAGAGCAGAGATGCTTTCAATCTCTGCTACAAAATCCTCAAAGTTCAATGGTGCAGGCAGCAGTTCCAATTTACGACGGTCGAATTTATCCATATCGATAATGTCGTTGAAGATGTTGCCCAAGGTAATGGCACTGACGTTAATGGTTTGCATGTGCTTACGCTGCTCTTGCGTTAACTGACTATCGAGCAACATTCGGCTCAAACCAACGATGCCATTCAATGGCGTGCGCAGTTCATGACTGATGGTGGAAATAAAGGTGGTCTTGTCACGGCTGGCTTTTTCTAACGATTCTTCATGGCGTTTACGTTCGGTAATATCTCGTCCAAAGCCAACTAGACCAAGGTGACGGCCATCTTTACTGTAGAAAGGTACTTTGCGCAATTCGAAGTAGTGTTTGCGACCATCTGGATATTCAAGCCATTGCTCGTAAGTGATGGCCTGATTGTCTGCAAAGACCTTTTGGTCGGTATCAACGATGTGCTCGGCCACTTCTTTGCTGTAAACATCCCATGGGCTTAGGCCCACCAATTGATGCTCTTTCTTACCAGTGAGTTCTTCCATTGCTCGGTTACAACCAGAGAAGACACCATCGGCGTTACGGTAGTAAATCAAGTCTGGAGATGCATCAATGAAAGAGCGTAAAAGTGCGGTACGCTCGGCAAGCTCTAACTGAGTGCGTTCACGTTGGAATACTTCGTTCTCCAAATCTTGCATGGCTTCTTCGCGCGCTTCTTCCGCTTTAATGCGCTCTTCAATTTCTTGATTGAGCTTTTCAATGTTCTGCTGCAATTGGAAGTTCAGTTCTTGGTCACGCGAGCGCATGTCTTTCAGCTTAGAGACTAGTTTGGTCAATCGTTGACGAGATTCTTCTAGCTGATCAACAACAACGGAAAGAAAATACACCGCCCAAGGGGTAATAAGCAGACCAAAGAAAACAGAACGAACAATATCAATATCGTCGACGTTTCCTTTCAAGGCGAGCGTAATACCAACTTGCACCACAACAGCCAGTGCCACCAGCGCTAAGGCCAGCAATATAGAGAAACGGACAATCCCCAGCTTAACCAATAGGTCAACATAGTACTGGGCGAGGTTTTTCATGGGCTTCATTCACTACTCCATGGAACAAGCTAGATATCGAACCCTGACAGTTAGAGAGGTTAAAACAGTGAAGATATTTCGAGCTGTTTTAAGTTTGGCAATACACATTGGCGAACCAGCGAAGCTTCAGGGCTAGCAAACACCTCACACCATGTATGAGCAGTTTAACGTGTTTAATACGGTGATTAAAACCGCCTACTCTCAACTTAGAGCAAGCGGTCACAAAGCGTTAGCAAGAACTTGGATGAACACTGGTTCGATCACGACCATCGGCCTTCGCTTGGTAGAGTGCACTGTCTGCCATCGCGACCCCCATTTCAGGTTCATCGCCGTGCTGAGGAATGTAAGAGACAAAGCCGATACTGACTGTCAATTGAGCAAAAGCTTCTGAACAGCAATGTTCGATGCCGAGGTCATGAATGCGTTCATGTATCCGCAGAGCGACTTTTTGAGCCCCTTCCGTCGTGGTATTTGGCAAGATGAAAGCGAACTCCTCACCACCATAACGAGCAACACAATCAGAAGAACGACTAACCACCTGCTGGAATACCGATGCCACTTTAATTAGCGCCTCATCACCTTGTTGATGGCCGTAGCAGTCGTTATAGCGCTTAAAGAAGTCGATATCACATAGCATGATACACAGAGGTAGCTTCTCTCGAACATGATGGTACCAAAGTGTATCGAGTTGCTCGTCAAATCGGCGTCGGTTTGCGACTTGAGTTAGGCTGTCTAAGAAACTGAGTTTCTCCAACTCCAAGTTGGCTTCTTCCAGTTTCTGCTCCGCAAGATAACGTTCAGAAATATCGCGAGCCATGATCAGCACACCATTGGTACCAGAAGCTTTATCTTTAAAGGGTGACTTCACCACATCAAACCATGTGTAATAACCGTCGGTACTGGTCACTTTGTCGATATAACGCACGGGGTGAGTTTGCTGTAAAGCCTGAAGATCACTGGCTTCTAGGCGGATGTAAATATCTTCAGGGATCACATCTTGTAGACGCTTTCCAATTAGGTCTGAAACATCTGGAATCCCTAAAGCATTCACAAACGGCTTATTACACGCTTGATACACCATGTTTTCATTGAAGATACCGATCGAATCTGGACTGGCGTCCAAAATGGTCTGAAGAATGGTGTCACGTTGAGCTAGAGCCACTTCCGTATCTTTACGACGCTCCATTTCATCACGTAAGTTTTGCTGCATCTTATGCCATTCAGTTACATCATGGCTAATTGACAGCGTCCCTATCATTTCCCCAGTTTGAGACACTAGTGAATTCTGATTCACTTCTAGCAAACAACTGCGTCCTTGAGGATCCGTTGTCCAACGACGGTCACTTTTTCTAGCAGACATCGAACTGGATTTTGAAGTGCATGCTTCGTT
This sequence comes from Vibrio sp. 10N.222.52.B12, assembly GCF_002875385.1. Lineage (NCBI taxonomy): Bacteria > Pseudomonadati > Pseudomonadota > Gammaproteobacteria > Vibrionales > Vibrionaceae > Vibrio > Vibrio sp. 10N.222.52.B12. The sequence goes on from NZ_MDAW01000125.1 coordinate 19,857, forward strand.
TTCTCGACCTTGCCAAAATTGATCAAACGCGCGGTTAGTGGTCAGTACTTTACCTTTTTGATCTTGCAAACAAATCAATTCAGACAACGAGTCCAAGGCAGAACGAGCAATGTTTAGTTGGGCCAGTTCTTGTTGCTGATCTTTCTGGGTCATTTGATGACTTTGAGCATACAGAATCCATACTCTTTGCCTACGCAGTAAGCTCTTTCGACCAGATAACTCAACTTTGATGCTTTCACCATCGGATAAACGCCAGTCAAAAATTTGCTGGCGAAATTGTCGGCTTGAAAAGCTATCAAGCAATACGACAAGTTCATCTAAATTAAATGAAGCCGGATAAAGAAAACCAGAACCTAAAGGACGAATACCCAATAGTTGCATCGCGGGATGGTTAGATAACAGAAGCTGCCCATGGTTAGCATCAACCACAAGCACAGGATAAGGAGAATCAGTAACAACGTACTTTAAAGCGGTTTGAAAACGTAAATAAATTAATGTAACGGCAACGGCAAACACGAAAAAGAGCAGGACTACAAATTCGTAGTTGCCCCACCCATCCCATAACCAATCGAGTAACTGATCCATTTTTCCGACCTTTAATGCAAATCGGGAAAAATATACCAGTTATTAATCGATCAATCTGCCTTTAATTCTGGCTTACTATAGATGAAAGGGTCACCATTCAAACTGCCCTGAGCCCCTTCGCGATCCAAAGCTCTTCCTATCTCTGTCATCGCTAGCCAACGGTTTTCACACCACAGCGGGGAGAGCAATGTTGGGCGACGTGCAGCCGAAGAGACACGATGATAAATCACCTCTTTAGGGGTCATACGGATCATTTCACTGGCAATCGCTACATACTCTTCCAATTCTGGAGCTTCTAGTTTTCCAGCACGCCATGCCTTTGCCATCGTGCTACCATCAACAATATGCAAACCATGCAACTTGATGCCATCAGTGCCTACTTCAAGGACTTTACGCAGTGTTTCAATGTTATCGCTGCGTGTTTCTTTTGGTAAGCCAACAATAAGATGAGTACATACTTTGATACCTAGCGCACGAGCGCGCTTGGTGATATCAGCATAGCATTCAAAATCGTGACCTCGGTTGATTCGCTTAAGTGTGTCGTTTTTGGCAGTTTGAAGGCCCAATTCCAACCAGATCTCATAACCTTGATTGACATAATCCGACAACAGATCCAATACGGCATCAGGAACACAATCTGGACGAGTGCCTACACACAACCCCACGATGTCAGCGGCCTTGAGAGCTTCTTCATACATATTTTTCAATACCTGCACTTCCGCGTATGTGCTGGTATAGGCTTGGAAGTAAGCAAGGTACTTTTTCGCACGGTGGATCTCTCCCGCACGATCTTTCAATTGATCATGAATGCTTTTGATCTGGACTTCTTCATCCGCAAAGGACGCGACATTACAAAACGTGCAACCACCTCGACCAATGGTGCCGTCGCGGTTTGGGCAGCTAAAGCCACCATGTAAAGTCAGCTTATGGACTTTTTCGCCGTAACGACGCTGAAGGTCTTGACCTAGTGTGTTGACCAACTCATGTAACTGCATAGATTCTCACCAATCGTAAACCGTAATAAATCTCACTACGATCTATGTAAATAAATTACATCCCTGCAAGAAAAAACCAATAATTCTAGTCAATTCAAACAAGAGCATAATGGTTTGAAATCAATAAAACTGCATAAAACCAACCTAAAAGCAGCTATGTTGCGCAATTGTTAAACAAAAAGTGCATATTTAAACGAAAAAATTGGGTCACAAAAGCGACTTTTCATTGCATTACGAAGTCACAAAATTGTAGGATACTTACACAACCCCGCTGTTTTTGTGACTTTTATTACAATGACAACTGCGGGAATTGTCGGCGATACCCCGCTCCCACCGATATAAATCACTAGATAGTGATAATAAATAAAGGGATATCACCAAGGATTGTTTTTCTCGCAAAATTTTTCCTGCGAGATACGGAAAGGAATCAAAACTGACCAACCTAGGTCGGTTTCGAATCATAAATATAAAGGACAAGACGCACAGAGCGTACCTAAGACAGCCAAGATCTGTCTGGGATTCTTGCGTCGACATTGAACTGGAAGGATGTATCTATGGTAGATAGAGAGCAAAATTCACAGGGTCTGTACACTCCGGAGCTGGAGCATGACGCTTGTGGTATCGGTTTTGTTGCTCACCTTAAAAACCGTAAATCTCATGAAGTAGTGACTCAAGCACTAGATATGCTGGCTCGCATGGAACACCGTGGTGGTCAAGGCTGTGACCCATGTAGCGGTGATGGCGCAGGTATCTTGCTACAGAAACCTCATGAATTCCTATTAGAAGAAGCCGTTAAGCTAGGCATTAAACTGCCTTCGTTTGAAAAGTATGGTGTTGGTGTCGTTCTTTTCCCGAAAGACGAATACAAACGCGAACAATGCCGTGACATTCTAGAACGTAACGCACAGCGTCTAGATCTTGAAGTTATCGGCTACCGAGTACTGCCAACCGACAACTCAATGATCGGTGCAGACCCTCTAAGCACAGAGCCTCAGTTTGAGCATGTGTTTATCTCTGGTGGCCCTGGCATCACACCTGAAGAGCTAGAGCGCAAACTGTACGTACTTCGTAACTACACTGTACGTGTTTGCCTAGAAAGCGTTTCTAACATTGGTGACGACTTCTACATTAACTCAATGTCTTACAAGACATTGGTGTACAAAGGTCAATTAACGACCGAGCAAGTACCTCAGTACTTCCTTGATCTGCAAAACCCGACCATGGTGACCGCACTGGCACTGGTACACTCTCGTTTCTCTACCAACACCTTCCCGAAATGGCGTCTTGCACAGCCTTTCCGTTACATTGCCCACAACGGTGAAATCAATACAGTTCGCGGTAACTTGAACTGGATGAAAGCCCGTGAAGCAATCCTAGAATCAGACCTGTTTACTCAGGCTGAAATCGAAATGCTTCTTCCAATCTGTCAGGAAGGTAGCTCGGATTCATCTAACTTTGACATGGCACTTGAGCTCCTAGTTCTTTCTGGTCGCAGCCTGCCACATGCATTGATGATGATGATTCCGGAAGCATGGCAAGAAAACAAAAACATGGATCCTAAACGTCGCGCGTTCTATCAGTACCACGCGAACATCATGGAACCATGGGATGGTCCAGCTTCAGTATGTTTTACTGATGGTGTTCAAGTTGGTGCGACACTAGACCGTAACGGTCTGCGCCCTTCTCGCTACACAGTGACTAAAGACAACTTCCTTGTAATGGCATCTGAATCTGGTGTTGTGGATATTGAACCAGAGAACGTAGAGTTCCGCGGTCGTCTACAACCAGGTCGTATCTTCGTTGCAGATCTAGAGCAAGGTCGCATCATCTCTGATGAAGAAGTGAAAGACACCATCGCAACGGCACAGCCTTACGAGAAGTGGGTAGAAGAAAACCTGCTGAGCTTGAAGAAGCTGCCAGATGCGAGCAACCAGTTCAGCCAACCTTCTCCAGAGCGTTTGTTGCATCGTCAGCAAGCTTTCGGTGTGAGCACTGAAGAAGTGAACGAAATCATCGTTCCAATGGCGAATGACGCGAAAGAGCCATTGTCAGCAATGGGTGCCGACTGGCCTCTTGCGGTTCTATCTCATCAGTCTCAACATCTTTCAAACTACTTCAAGCAGCTGTTTGCACAGGTAACTAACCCACCGATCGACCCGATCCGTGAGCGTATGGTTATGTCGCTGAACACTTACTTGGGTAAAGACCAAAACCTTCTGACTGAAACACCACTTCACTGTCAGAAAGTAGAATTGGAATCACCTGTTCTGGCGAACTCTGAGCTTGAAAAGCTGCGTGCGATCGATAACGAGCACCTACAAGCGAAGACTTTGGATATCGTATTCCAAGCCAATGAAGATCAAGGCAAGCTTGAGCGTGCACTAAAACGTATCTGCCAATACGCAGAAGACGCGGTTATCGATGGCTACTCAATCATCCTACTCACTGACCGTGCAGTAAACTCAAACCACGCGGCGATTCCAGCAATGCTAGCAGTTGGCGCAGTGCACCACCACTTGATCCGTAAAGGTCTACGTGCGAAGTGTGACATTGTGGTTGAAACCGGTGACGCGCGTGAAACACACCACTTTGCAACGCTACTTGGTTACGGTGCAAACGCGGTTAACCCATACCTAGTAATCGAAACCATCATTGAGCTTCAACGTACGAAGAAGTTGGATCCAGAAGCGAACCCTCGCGATCTGTTCAACAACTACCGTAAAGCAATCAATGGCGGTCTTCTGAAGATCTTCTCGAAGATGGGTATCTCTACGCTACAGTCGTACCATGGTGCGCAAATCTTCGAAGCGTTGGGCATCCACAAGTCAGTGGTCGACAAATACTTCACAGGTACCGTTTCTCGCATCCAAGGTCTCACCCTTGATGATATCGCCAAAGAAGTGCTGATCCGTCATCGCATCGGTTACCCGCAACGCGAAATCCCGATTCAAATGCTGGATGTTGGTGGTGTTTACCAATGGAAACAACGCGGTGAGAAGCACCTATTCAACCCAGAAACTATTTCTCTACTGCAAGAGTCTACACGCAACAAGAACTACGATCAGTTCAAGCAGTACGCGACAGCCGTAGATAAGCAAGGTGACAACGCGGTAACCCTGCGTAGCCAACTTGAGTTTATTAAGAATCCAGCAGGTTCTATCTCTATCGACGAAGTCGAGCCAATTGAGAGCATCGTGAAACGCTTCGCGACAGGTGCAATGTCATTCGGTTCTATTTCTTACGAAGCACACTCCACACTGGCTGTTGCGATGAACCGTCTTGGCGCGAAATCGAACTCTGGTGAAGGTGGTGAAGACCCAATGCGTTTCGAGCGTAAAGAGAACGGCGATTGGGAGCGCTCTGCAATCAAGCAGGTGGCTTCTGGTCGTTTCGGCGTAACCTCTTACTACCTAACTAACGCTGAAGAGCTGCAAATCAAAATGGCTCAAGGTGCGAAGCCAGGTGAAGGTGGTCAGCTACCAGGCGATAAAGTAGATGACTGGATCGGTGCAACACGTCACTCGACTCCGGGCGTTGGCCTTATCTCACCACCACCACACCACGATATCTATTCAATCGAAGATTTGGCTCAGCTTATCTACGACTTGAAGAACGCGAACCGCGCGGGCCGTGTAAACGTGAAGCTGGTATCGGAAGCTGGCGTAGGTACGATCGCTTCTGGTGTAGCGAAAGCGAAAGCGGACGTTGTACTAATCGCAGGTTTTGACGGCGGTACTGGTGCCTCACCAATGTCTTCAATCCGTCATACCGGTCTTCCTTGGGAACTTGGTTTGGCAGAAACGCACCAAACGCTACTGAAGAACGGCCTACGTAACCGTATCGTGGTTCAAGCAGATGGTCAGATGAAGACACCTCGTGACCTTGCAGTGGCAACACTACTTGGTGCAGAAGAATGGGGCGTGGCAACCGCAGCCTTGGTGGTTGAAGGTTGTATAATGATGCGTAAGTGTCATAAGAATACCTGTCCTGTTGGTATCGCGACTCAAAACAAGACCCTCCGCGAGCGCTTTGATGGTCGCGTTGAAGACGTCGTAACCTTCTTCCAATACATGGCACAAGGTCTGCGTGACATCATGGCTGAACTTGGCTTCCGCACTATCGATGAGATGGTCGGTCAAGGTCAGAAGCTGAAGATTCGCCAAGACGTTTCTCACTGGAAATACAAGAACCTAGATCTGTCTCCTGTTCTTCACGTTGAGCAACCACGTGAAGCTGATGGTGTATTCAACCAAGCTCAGCAGAACCACAATCTAGAAGAAGTGCTAGACCGCAAGCTGATTCAAGCAGCGATTCCTGCACTCGAGAAAGGCGAAGCGGTGAATGCCGAGTTCCCTATCGTCAACACAGACCGCTCTGCAGGTACCATGCTGTCGAACGAAATCTCGAAAGTGTACAAAGATGCCGGTCTACCTCAACCAATGAACGTGAAGTTCAAAGGTTCTGCAGGTCAGTCATTCGGCGCATTCCTAGCTAAGGGCGTGAAGTTCGAAGTAGAAGGCGATGCGAACGACTACTGGGGTAAAGGCTTATCTGGCGGTACCTTAGTACTTTATCCAGATGCGAAATCAAGCATTGTCGCGGAAGACAACATCGTGGTTGGTAACGTGTGTTTCTACGGTGCAACTTCGGGTGAGTCTTTCATTCGCGGTATGGCTGGTGAACGTTTCTGTGTTCGTAACTCAGGCGCGAAAGTAGTAGTAGAAGGCGTCGGTGACCACGGTTGTGAATACATGACTGGCGGTGCAGCAATTATCCTTGGTTCAACAGGTCGTAACTTTGCCGCAGGTATGAGTGGCGGCGTGGCTTACGTATGGGATAAATCAGGCGACTTTGAGTCAAAACTGAACCCAGAGCTAGTAGACCTAGATCCAATCGAGCAAGAAGACAGAGATCTATTACTCGACATGCTAACTAAGCATGTTCAATTCACAGGAAGTGAAGTCGCTCAGTCTTTCCTAGACAACTTTGAAGCAAGCCTAGCCTCTATGGTTAAGGTAATGCCGCGTGACTACAAAGCGGTTCTTCAAAAGCGTAAAGCTGAAGCACAGTCTCAAGGAAACGAAACTCAAGCGGAGGCCGTATAATGGGCAAGCCTACTGGATTTTTAGAGCATGGTCGTGAACTACCACAGAAGATCGATCCAGCTGAACGTATCAAGAACAACAAAGAATTCGTTCTGAACGAGGAGTTTGGTGACAAGATCAATACTCAAGCTTCTCGTTGTATGGATTGTGGTGTGCCGTTTTGTCATAACGGCTGCCCTATCGGTAACATCATCCCAGAGTTTAACGATGCGGTTTATCGTGATAGCTGGGAAGAAGCATGGAACATTCTAAGCTCAACCAATAACTTCCCAGAATTTACTGGTCGTGTTTGTCCTGCTCCATGTGAAAGTGCTTGTGTTCTTGGTATCAACCAAGATCCAATCACTATCTGTAATATCGAGAAAACCATCGTAGAAACGGCGTATCGTGAAGGGTACGCCAAACCAAAAACACCGCGTTCTCGCACTGGTAAAACAGTCGCGATCATTGGTTCGGGTCCTGCTGGCCTTGCGGCTGCTGAGCAGCTAAACAGCGCTGGTCATACTGTGACGGTATTCGAACGAGACGAGAAAGTGGGTGGCCTACTACGTTTTGGTATTCCTGATTTCAAGCTGGGCATGGATGTCATTGATCGCAAGATCAACCTGATGGCAGAAGCTGGCATTGAATTCAAAGTAAACCAACATATCGGTGTCGACGTAAACGCTCAACAGCTTCGTCAAGAATACGATGTTGTGCTTCTTACTGGTGGCTCAACCGTTCCACGTGATCTTCCAGTTCCTGGGCGCGAGCTAAATGGTGTTTACTTTGCCATGCAGTTCCTTGGTCAAAACAACCGTCGTGCAAATAACATGGACCTAAAAACGGAAGAAATTCACGCAAAAGGTAAACATGTGGTTGTCATCGGTGGCGGTGATACGGGTTCTGACTGTGTAGGTACATCAAACCGTCACGGTGCAGCAAGCATTACTCAGGTTGAGATCATGCCGATTCCGCCAGAAAAACGCCCAGCAAACATGCCGTGGCCACAGTATCCAATGATCATGCGTACTTCGACGTCTCATGAAGAAGGCGTTGATCGTCACTGGAATATCCTAACCAAAGAGTTCATCGGCAATGACAAAGGTGAAGTGACTGGTCTGCGTATTGCCGATATCGTTTGGCAAGATGCAAAACCTGGCGAGCGTCCAAGCTTCAAAGAAGTAGAAGGCAGTGAGCGTGTGATCCCATGTGATATGGCATTTCTTGCTATGGGCTTCCTGCATCCGGAACCAACTGGTGTTCTTGCTCAACTGGACATCGCACTAGATGATCGCGGTAACGTAGCAACCCAAGATTTTGCTACTAACCAAGAAGGCGTATTTGCGGCTGGTGATATGCGTACAGGCCAATCTCTGGTTGTTCGTTGTATCAATGAAGGCCGTGAATCAGCTCGTGCCATCGATGATTATTTGATGGGTGGCACAAACCTAGAAGCGAAAGCAGATTCATTAATGCTTTCAGCTTAAAGGGAGTGCTCTCGCTTCCTCTTTTTAAGTCATAAATCCAGCCATCAGTAGTATCGATGGCTGGTGATAAGAAAAGAAAACAGTTCCTTCCAATCTTTTTATTTTGACCAGCATTTTGTGCTGGTCTTTTTTATGCCTCACAGAATCAAATGTTACTTTTTTGTAACAATCAAATTCCTATCTAGCTGAATTTATTGAAATATTTTAGCCAATTAAATGGTAAATCGCATATTCACGTGATGATTCACTAATAACTTGACCTTTTTTACAATAAGCTATAGGTTGTGAAGTCGATGAAAATAAAACAACCATTTTTTGTTAAGATAATTGACGATTTTTATTGAATAAATATACATAAAACCATAAAAGTGACGCATAGTTAGTCATCATTATCAACTTGAGCAGTGTTGATATATCTGTCGGACGACAGATAAGCAAAGGGAGAATTGCAATGGCTCTTTATGATCCAAGTCTTGAGAAAGACAACTGTGGATTTGGCTTAATCGCTCACATGGAAGGGGAGCAAAGTCACAAGCTGGTTCGAACAGCAATTTCTGCACTTGATCGCATGACCCACCGTGGTGGTATCGCCGCTGACGGCAAAACTGGTGATGGTTGTGGTCTTCTACTACAAAAACCCGATTCCTACTTACGCCTGATCGCTGAAGAAAACGGCTTTAATCTAGGCAAACAATATGCCGTGGGCATGATTTTTTTCAATCAAGACCCTGTTAAAGCTCAACAAGCAAAAGACATCGTAAACAAAGAACTCGCCCAAGAAACTTTAACGATTGCAGGCTGGCGCGACGTCCCAACCAATTCAGAGGTTCTCGGCCCAATTGCTGCCGACTCACTTCCGAATATTCAGCAAGTCTTTATTTCTGCACCGGCAGGCTGGCGCGAGCGTGATATTGAACGCCGCCTTTACATTGCACGCCGTCGTATCGAGAAACAAATCACTGAAGATCCAGATTTCTACATCTGTAGCTTGTCGACACAAGTTCTGGTGTACAAAGGCTTGTGCATGCCTGCGGACTTACCGCGCTTCTATCTTGATCTTGCTGATCTACGCATGGAATCCGCTATCTGCCTGTTCCACCAGCGTTTTTCTACCAACACTCAACCGCGTTGGCCACTGGCTCAGCCATTCCGCTATCTTGCACATAACGGTGAGATCAACACCATCGAAGGGAATCGCCAATGGGCTAGAGCACGAGCTTATAAGTTCTCTTCCCCACTGCTGCCCGATTTACAAACGGCTGCACCTTTTGTCAACGAGACAGGCTCAGACTCTTCCAGCCTAGATAATATGTTGGATCTGTTCCTTTCTGGCGGGATGGATATCTTCCGTGCAATGCGCATGCTTGTGCCACCAGCATGGCAAAACCACCCAGACATGGACCCAGACCTGCGTGCTTTTTATGATTTCAACTCAAAGCATATGGAGCCATGGGATGGCCCAGCAGGGATCGTACTATCAGATGGTCGTTACGCAGCATGTAACCTAGACCGCAACGGTCTACGTCCTGCGCGCTACGTGATTACTAAAGACAAATTCATTACCTTGGCTTCTGAAGTGGGGATTTGGAATTACGCACCAGATGAAGTCGCCGAAAAAGGCCGAGTTGGTCCGGGTGAGCTATTAGTTGTCGACACACGCAAAGGCAAGTTGTGGCAATCAAGTGAAATCGATAATGACCTGAAATCTCGCCATCCTTATCGTGAATGGATGGAAAATAACGTTCGCAAACTGACGCCATTTTCTCAGCTACCTGAAGATCAAGTCGGTGAACGCAGCTTTGATGAAGACGTACTTAGGACCTATCAAAAGCAATTCGCCATGAGCAATGAAGAAGTCGATCAAGTACTTCGAGTGCTCGGCGATATGGGCCAAGAAGCTGTTGGCTCTATGGGTGATGACACCCCGATGGCCGTCCTTTCTTCCAAAGAGCGTTTGGTAACGGATTATTTCCGTCAGAAGTTTGCTCAGGTAACTAACCCGCCAATCGATCCACTGCGTGAAAAGCACGTGATGTCACTGGCAACCAGTATTGGTCAGGAGATGAACGTCTTCTGTGAAACCGATGGCCACGCGTACCGAGTCACCTTCGATTCGCCAGTATTACTTTACTCAGACATGCAACAATTACTGGAGCTTGGTGACGATCATTACCGTAATACCATTCTCGATATCAACTACGATCCACAGCAGAAAGATCTAAAGCAAGCCATCAATGAATTGTGTGATCAAGCCGAACACGTTGTCCGTGAAGGCACCGTTTTGGTTGTGCTTTCCGATCGAGCTTTAGTCAAAGGCAAACTGCCTATCCCTGCGGCTATGGCCGTCGGTGCGATACAAACTCGCTTGATTGATGCAAATTTGCGTTGTGACGCCAATATTGTGGTTGAAACTGCCACAGCGCGCGACCCGCATCAATTTGCTGTCTTGCTTGGCTTTGGTGCAACGGCCGTTTATCCATATCTAGCCTATGAGGCGTTGGGTAAACTGATTGACGATGGTGCGCTTGATAAAGACTATCGCGATGTGATGCAAAACTACCAATACGGCATCAATAAAGGTCTGTACAAGATCATGTCGAAGATGGGGATTTCCACCATTGCATCGTACCGTTGTTCACAACTGTTTGAAGCGGTTGGTTTAAGCCAAGAATTAGTCGATTTGTGTTTTAAAGGCGTGACGACTCGTATTGAAGGGGCAAGCTTCGAAGACTTCCAACAAGACTTGTATAACCTGTCTCGCAAAGCATGGGCGAAGCGCAAAACCATCGACCATGGTGGACTATTAAAATATGTCCATGATGGTGAATATCATGCCTACAACCCTGACGTAGTAAGCACACTGCAAACCGCTGTGAAATCGGGAGAAAGTAACGATTACCAGAGCTTTGCTAAGCAGGTGAACCAACGCCCTGTTGCTATGCTTCGTGACCTTATGTCACTGAAGAAATCAGATTCACCGCTACCTTTAGAGCAAATTGAGCCTAATACAGAACTCTTCAAACGCTTTGATTCTGCAGCGATGTCCATTGGCGCACTCAGCCCCGAAGCACACGAAGCACTAGCGATGGCGATGAACCGTCTCGGCGGCCACTCAAACTCGGGTGAAGGTGGTGAAGATCCACGCCGCTTCGGCACAGAGCGTAACTCACGCATCAAGCAAATCGCATCGGGACGATTTGGTGTCACGCCTCACTACCTCACCAATGCAGACGTACTGCAAATCAAGGTGGCACAAGGTGCGAAGCCGGGTGAAGGTGGCCAGTTACCGGGACACAAAGTCACCGCAGAAATCGCAAAACTGCGTTATTCGGTACAAGGGGTGACTCTGATCTCCCCTCCTCCGCACCACGATATTTATTCGATTGAAGATTTGGCCCAGCTGATCTTCGACCTAAAGCAGGTCAATCCAAATGCACTAGTTTCGGTGAAATTAGTATCTGAACCAGGCGTCGGCACCATCGCAACAGGTGTAGCGAAAGCTTACGCAGATCTCATTACCATTTCGGGTTACGACGGCGGTACCGCAGCAAGCCCTTTAACTTCCGTGAAATACGCAGGTAGCCCTTGGGAGTTGGGATTGGCAGAGACACAACAAGCACTGGTTGCTAATGGTCTGCGCCACAAGATCCGACTACAAGTAGATGGTGGTCTAAAAACTGGTCTAGACGTGGTGAAAGCGGCGATTCTCGGTGCAGAAAGCTTCGGTTTTGGTACTGCGCCAATGGTGGCAATGGGTTGTAAGTTCCTACGTATTTGTCACCTCAACAACTGTGCTACTGGAGTCGCGACTCAAGACGAAACGCTGCGTAAAGAGTACTTCAAAGGTCTACCGGAAATGGTGATGAACTACTTCATCGGTCTGGCGGACGAAGTGCGAGGATTGCTCGCTGAACTTGGTGTTGAAAAACTGACTGACTTGATTGGTCGCACGGATTTGTTGGAAACCGTTGAAGGTCTGACAGCGAAACAAACCAAGCTAGATCTGTCGAATATCCTTGAGGCGCCAGTCTCTCCAGAAGGACACCCTCTTTACTGGACACGGCCAAATACACCATTTGATAAAGCAGAGCTAAACAACAAGATCATTGAAGACGCGCTGCAAGCGGTTGAGAAACGTCAATCTGCCAGCTTCTTCTACAACGTGATCAACACCGACCGTTCTGTGGGTGCTCGCCTATCTGGTGAAATCGCTCAGCGTTACGGCAACCAAGGCATGGCGGCAACGCCAATCAAACTGCACTTGGATGGCACCGCTGGTCAGTCATTTGGCGTTTGGAACGCAGGTGGCGTAGAGCTTTACCTCACTGGCGATGCAAACGACTACGTAGGTAAAGGCATGGCTGGCGGTAAGGTGGTTATCAAACCTCACCTTGGCACTACATTTAAGTGTAATGAGGCGACCATCATTGGTAACACCTGTCTGTACGGTGCAACCGGCGGTAAACTGTTTGCGGCAGGTAAAGCAGGTGAGCGTTTCGGCGTACGTAACTCAGGTACGATTGCCGTCATTGAAGGTGCTGGCGATAACGCTTGTGAGTACATGACTGGCGGTATTGTCGCCATTCTTGGCGCGACAGGCGTGAACTTTGGCGCAGGCATGACTGGCGGTTTTGCTTACGTATTAGATGAGAACCAAGACTTCCAAGGTCGCGTGAACAACGAATCGGTTGAAGCGATTTCTCTGTCGGATCTCTACATCCATCAAGAGCACTTACGTGGTCTGATTGCCGAACATCTTGAAGAAACCGGCTCTAGCCACGCAGAAGATATCTTGGCGAACTTTGATGAATGGATTCCAAAGTTCTACTTGGTGAAACCACAAGCGGCGGACTTACGCACGCTACTTGGTCACCAGAGTCGCAGTGCCGCAGAACTGCGCGTTCAAGCCCAATAATCATGGAGGATGTTTGAATCATGAGTCAGAACGTTTATCAATTTATCGATGTTCAACGCGTAGATCCTGCGAAGAAGCCTATAAAAGTTCGTAAGATCGAGTTCGTTGAAATCTATGAACCATTTACCAAACAACAAGCGACTGCACAGGCGGATCGCTGCTTGGATTGTGGTAACCCATATTGTGAATGGAAGTGCCCTGTCCACAACTACATCCCGCAATGGCTAAAGTTAGCCAATGAAGGTCGTATCCTTGAGGCCGTTGAACTGTCGCACCAAACCAACAGCCTACCTGAAGTTTGTGGTCGAGTGTGTCCGCAAGATCGTCTGTGTGAGGGCTCTTGTACTCTCAATGAGGACTTTGGCGCTGTCACCATAGGTAACGTTGAAAAATACATTACCGACAAAGCCTTCGAAATGGGCTGGAAGCCTGACATGTCCAAGGTGGAGTGGACCGATAAAAGGGTTGCCATCATTGGTGCAGGACCAGCAGGCTTGGCTGCCGCTGATATCCTAGTCCGCAATGGCGTGAAACCTGTCGTATTTGACCGCTATCCTGAAATTGGAGGTCTACTGACCTTCGGTATCCCTTCATTCAAGCTTGAAAAAGGCGTGATGGAAAATCGTCGTCGCGTCTTCACCGAGATGGGCGTTGAGTTCCAGATGAATGTGGAAGTAGGCAAAGATGTACAAATGCAAGAGCTGCTTAATGAGTACGATGCTGTCTTTTTGGGTGTTGGTACTTACAAGTACATGCGTGCGGGACTAGAAAATGAGGGTGCGCCGGGCGTTTACGATGCTCTGCCATTCTTGATTTCAAATACGTACAAGGTCATGGGCTTGGAGCACGACAAACCATTTATCGACATGGCAAAGCAACGCGTAGTGGTACTCGGTGGTGGTGATACCGCGATGGACTGTGTTCGTACCTCTATCCGCCAAGGCGCGTCAAACGTTGTATGTGCTTACCGTCGTGATGAAGCCAATATGCCTGGTTCTCGCCGCGAGGTGAAAAACGCCAAGGAAGAAGGTGTGAAGTTCATGTTCAACCTTCAGCCTTTAGGAATTGAAGTGGATGCGTCAGGCAAAGTCTCAGGGGTCAAAGTGGTGAAAACCGCACTTGGTGAACCTGATGACGCAGGTCGCCGACGTCCAGAACCAGTTGAAGGCAGCGAGCACGTTCTACCAGCAGACGTCGTTATCATGGCGTTTGGCTTCCAACCACACAAAATGGATTGGTTAGCTCCGTTTGATGTCGAGTTGGACCAATGGGGCCGTATCAAAGCTCCTGCGAAACAAGAGTTCCAATTCCAGACCAGCAACAAAAAGATCTTCGCTGGTGGCGATGCGGTACGAGGCTCAGATCTGGTAGTAACCGCGATTGATGAAGGTCGAAAAGCCGCAGAAGGTATTCTCGATTACCTTGAAGTTTAATCACTGTTAACGTCTCAAAAAGGATCCTACTATTGGATCCTTTTTTCTTTTATTACATATAATTAAATTCCTAAGATAAGGGATAGAACCAATGAAAAAAGCCGCTCTCCTTTCCATTACTTTACTCGGCTTAACCGCTTGTAGCCAAGGAGTCACAACCATGACGGATCGTTCTCAATCACCTTGTGGTGACAAACCCAACTGCGTCTCCACCCAAGACACGCGTGAAGAATACAACCTAACACCATTCACCCTAACCGAATCCACGAACATCGATGCAATTGAGCAAGTGGCGCTTGAACTGCCAGGCGCGAAGACAGCCGTTAAAGAAGGCAATTACCTACGTATCGAATGCACATCTAAAATCATGCGCTTTGTGGACGATTTAGAGCTTAAGATCGAAGGCGACCAGCTTATTGTTCGTTCGGAATCTCGCGTTGGCTATTCAGACTTTGGCGTGAACCGTAAGCGTGCCGAACAATTACGTTCACTGTTGGCGAATGCTGAGTTAATCAAATAACGACCACATATTGGTGCAGAGTGATATACTCTCGCCAACTTAAATTTTTATCGAAAGAGAGTGTTATGAAAGTTGGTATCATCGGTGCGATGGAACAAGAAGTCACCATCCTGAAAGAAGCTATGACAAACTGCCAAACAGTGAGCAAAGCAGGTTGTACGTTTTTCTCTGGTCAGATTAACGACGTTGATGTGGTACTGCTTCAATCTGGCATCGGTAAAGTAGCGGCAGCAGTAGGTACAACTATTCTGCTAGACGAGTACCAACCAGATGTGGTTATCAACACTGGCTCTGCAGGTGGCTTCGATTCAAGCCTAAACCTAGGCGACGTTGTTATCTCAACAGAAGTTCGTCACCACGATGCAGACGTAACCGCGTTTGGCTACGAAATGGGTCAAATGGCAGGCCAACCAGCAGCATTCAAAGCGGATGAGAAGCTAATGGACCTTGCTGAAAAAGCACTGGCTCAAATGGAAAACACTCACGCAGTTCGCGGCCTGATCTGTACTGGTGATGCGTTTGTTTGCACGGCAGAACGCCAAGAGTTTATCCGTAAACACTTCCCTTCAGTTATCGCTGTAGAAATGGAAGCATCTGCTATCGCTCAAACTTGCCATCAGTTCAACACACCGTTTGTTGTTGTTCGTGCTATCTCTGACGTAGCAGACAAAGAATCACCAATGAGCTTCGAAGAGTTCCTACCGCTAGCAGCGAAAAGCTCTTCAGAAATGGTATGCAAAATGTTGGAACTGACTAAGTAAGTCCCCAGAATTTCATGGAAGAAATATTTCAACAGCTCTATGCCAATGGTGCGCTCCTCGTCATGTGGGGCGCATTACTATTTCATTTATTAATCCCCATTCCTCACGCTGCTCATCCTTTGACTTTGTGGCATAAATTCGCAGAACAACTGGCGAACAAAGTTAATAACAACCACAACTACTCACAAAGCATTATCTCTGGCGGGCTCGCACTGCTTCTTATGCTCGTACCCTGCTTGATATTACTGCTCGCTATGAAGCCCTTAGTTTGGCAAGCGCCCTTATTTGAGCTGGCATTACTGCTTATTGCTCTCGACTGGCGAAACAACGAGTCACTTGCTAAACAACTCGTCACCGCAATGTCGAATGAGAACAAAGTGCAGTGCCGAGCGTTACTCAAGCCTTACCTTAATCGAGATACCGAGAGCTTATCACTGCTTGGTATTGGTAAAGCAGGTGCAGAGACCATTATCATGGGTTACGGACGTAACGTTGTGTGTGTGTTGTTTTGGTATGGATTGACTGGTGGAATTGGCGCGTTAATGTATCGCCTAACGGCAGAGCTCGCTCGTGCTTGGTCCCCAAGTCGCCGTCAGTATTCACCTTTTGGTAAGCCAGCTATTCAGCTAACGGCTGCATTGGAGATCGTTCCTTTGCGCTTATTTGCCGTGTTCATTAGCATGGGTAAAAACCTATCGAGTGTTTCGACTGCCATGCTTCAACAAGCGAAATCTTGGCCGCTTCCTGGACCTGCATGGTTGTTGTGCTCGATTGGTAACAAGCTTCAATTGTCACTTGGCGGCCCAGCGCTGTACCAAGGTCAACGAGCTGAACGAGCGAAAATTGGTGGTCGTATAGCGCCATCTGCTATTCATTTAGCACAAATCCAAACCCTCATTGTATGGCGTATTTTTGCTTGGGTCGTTATCCAAAGCCTGATTCTCGGACTCATTTATCAAGGACTATGATGAACAAACTTTGCTTTGCTCTTCCTCTTATCTTTTCTGCCGCTTCTTTTGCCAATGAACCAGCGCAACGCGTCATCAGCCTGGCACCACACTCAACAGAAATCGCCTATGCTGCAGGTCTTGGTGACAAACTGATTGCCGTCAGTGAAATGAGTGACTACCCAGAGCAAGCTAAAGATTTAGAGAAAGTATCAAACTATCAAGGCATCAAGTTAGAGCGCATCATTGCCCTTCAACCCGATTTAGTTATCGCTTGGCCAGCAGGTAATCCAGCCAAAGAACTTGAAAAGCTCAAGCAGTTTGACATTCCCATCTACTACTCAACCACTGGAACGTTAGAAGACATCGCTACGAACATTGAACAACTTAGCCAGTACAGTGAGAAGCCGGAAGTTGGGCAAAAAGCCGCCGCAGAATTCCGCGCGCAGCTAGAAGCATTAAAAGAAAAATACAATACCGAGGATAAAGTCAGTTACTTCTATCAATTAAGTGAGAAGCCGATCATCACCGTTGCGGGCAAGAACTGGCCAAGTGAAGTTTTCACCTTCTGCGGTGGTGAAAATATCTTTGCCAAAGGCGGAGCCCCTTACCCACAAGTCAGCATCGAGCAAGTGATTACTCGCCAACCCGAAGTCCTGTTTACCTCTCGCCATGCCATGAGTAATGATGGCATGTGGGCTGAATGGAAAAACGACATCCCAGCATTAAAGAACAACCACGTTTGGTCACTCAATTCCGACTGGATCAACCGCCCAACCCCAAGAACCTTAAACGCGATCACAGAGGTGTGTGAACACTTTGAAACCGTTCGGCAAAAACGCTAACGTTTTCGTTGGAAATCCCGTACAATTTCCGTCCCATTTCTGTTCCCCCACAATTTGTTTAAAAGGTACCAAGTAACATGGACTCCATGCTGCTTTATATGATCGATTTATTCGGTACTGCTGTCTTTGCGGTTTCTGGCGTTTTACTCGCAGGCCGATTAAAGATGGATCCTTTCGGTGTGATCGTACTCGGTAGTGTGACAGCTATTGGCGGCGGCACTATTCGTGATATGGCGCTTGGCGCAACCCCGGTCTTCTGGATCACTGACACCACTTATCTTTGGGTAATTTTCATCACTTGTTTACTCACGATGATTCTCATTCGTCGCCCTAAGCGCTTGCCTTGGTGGGTTCTACCTGTCTGTGACGCAATTGGTTTGGCGGTATTCGTCGGTATCGGTGTCGAGAAAGCTCTCGCCTACAACGCTTCTGGCATGGTAGCGGTGATCATGGGCGTTATCACTGGTTGCGGTGGCGGCATTATCCGTGATGTGCTGGCTCGCGAGGTACCCATGGTATTACGAAGTGAAGTCTATGCGACCGCATGTATTATTGGCGGCATCTTCCACACCATGGCTCTAAGCATGGGGTATGATCACTCTGTCGCTTTACTCGCAGGTGTCATCTCAACGTTGATTATTCGCCTTGGTGCGATTCGCTGGCACTTGTCACTGCCAACCTTTGCTATCAATCGTTGATCGATACGAATGAATTTACGCAAAAGAGCCGACTGAAATGTCGGCTCTTTTTGTTTGTAAAATCACCTGTCGCTTCTCATCTCAAGCTTGGCTATATTAGGCCTATTATTCCCAACATTCATGGATAGACATGTTACTGGAAGGTATCGAAACACTGTTAGTGTTAAGCAAAGCGAAAACAATGAGTCGCACTGGGAGTTTGTTGTATATCAGCCAATCTGCGGTGAGTAAACGTATCGCTAACCTAGAGAAAAAGCTGGGAAAGAAGCTAGTAGAACCCTCGGGGAGAACCATTAAACTCACACCTGATGGCATGGCTTTGATCGAGAATATTGGTCCATCTTTTAACGAATTACGTGGCCTTATCTATGAACAACAAGAGCTAGAGGACACATCATTAATCACCCTCGATAGCTCAAAGTCACTTATTGCGGGTTATCTTGGAAAAACTATTGGTGATTACCTCAAGCAAGATCAGTACTTAACCATAACCACCAACCACAGCCCTAGAATCGTTGAGCGAGTTCAATCTGGTAAAGCGACCATTGGGCTTTGCGCTGGTTTGCTTCCACCACATCATGGCTTGATGGCTTTCCACTTATGTGATGAACCTTTTTTCCTCGTTAGTGATCAACAACTGAATGAACTTCCGAAAAAAGTCATCACAAATGATTTAACTAACCCGTCCAATAGCTACCAACTGCCAGCATTAGAGAAAATCGGCATTATGCCGTTGATGGAAATGGATGCCTATACTGCAGCAGCCCAACTCGCACTTGGAGGGGCAGCGCCAGCATTAATACCGTTATCGATCGTTAGAGCGTTAAAGATCCCTGACCATAACTGCTTCATGTTCGAACAACTGGCATCTTTAATTCGACCGATTCATATCTGCGTTAGACAAAACGTGTACCAGTCACCAAGAGTTAGAACAGTGATAGAAACCATTGGTGATGTTGTTGCCAAAGAAGTTTTGTCGCCATCAACATAGACATGGTAATCACTAAAGGTCGAATCCATTTTTGACCTTTGGTGACGACAACTTTGGCACCAAGTTGAGCACCAATAAAGCCACCTACAGCCATGGTCAGACCGATTTCCCACACAGGCAAACCAGCAAGAATAAAGAACAGCAGAGCCGCGATATTTGAGGTGAAGTTGAGAATCTTAGTACGAGCGGTCGCATCAACCAAAGAGAAGTGACCAAGTGCGACAAAGCAAAGCGCAAAGATAGAGCCAGTACCTGGACCAAAAAAGCCATCGTAAAAGCCCACGCCGCCACCAACGCACAAAGCGAACATCGCTTCAGAAAGCTTTGGTTCTCCTTCAGCTGTTTTATTAGTTGAAGAGAGCAAAAAATAGAGTGAAATCGCAATCAGCAATATAGGGATAAGGCTAGTGAGTATACCTGCATCGATAAACTGCACAGCCTCTGCCCCAATAGCAGAGCCAATAAAGGTACATAGAATCGCTAGGCGCATCTCTTTAAGGCTAACAATGCCATTACGCACAAAGTACCAACTAGCAGAGAAGCTTCCGAATGAACTTTGGAGTTTGTTCGTCGCCAATGCCTGAGTTGGGCTAAGCCCCGCTGCCAGTAGAGCTGGCAATGTTAATAGACCACCACCACCAGCCATGGCATCAATAAATCCTGCTGCTGATGCGACAAAAAACAATGCAATTAACATCTCGAAAGTGATTTCCACTCGTGCGTCCTTGTAAATATTTGTAACCAGATGAGGCAACGATAGCATTGCCTTACAAACGCACAAAAGGAAACTCAAGATACCAACCTATTCCAGATTTTCATCAATAAGAGCACAGTTAGCAAAAGCAACTCAAAAACACGAATGAAAAAATGAAGTTTAGAGTACCATCGCAAAAACAATCCCAAACTTGAGAAGACGAACCGAAGCAAAGGTATAAAACTAGATGCTTAACATTGTTCTATATCATCATTCTTTAGAAACAACGAATGCAGGATGCAAACCAACTAATGAGTAGTTACCCACTAAAACACAGTAACAGTCGAAGTACAGATTTATTCAATAGCGCTTATCCTCTAAGTGAGAGAAAAAGAAGTGACAAAGAAGTCGTTATTTTTTCTTTAGATAGTTTCGATGTCATAGTTAAACATTACATCAAAGACAAAATAAGGCTAACTCGTTGGGAAAACATTAAATCAACGTTTGAAAACTCAGCTGGATATTTTGCTACAGGACAAGACCTAGTATTCATATCTACCTTAGCAAATTACTTGTACGGGAATAATAGTACGATAGTTGTCAAGAACTACTCTGGAGCACCGCATATTATAGTTACAGGCTCGCCAGCTATCAAAGTCAAGATAAAAGGAGTTGCTAAATTATTACCTACACCAACAGTTGCAAAATTTGCAGTTGGGCCTGAAGCTGCTCTTAAATCGATAAAAAGTGGTGGTGTTATCACGATAATCCTTTTGAGCTCATACAGAGTTGTTGATTACTTCTTAGGTGATAAGCAAACCCTTTCTAAGCTATTAGGAACTATAGCGAGCGATATTATTAAGGTTGGACTTTCATCAGCTGCTGCTGCCATATTTGTTAATTTTGCAGCTTCTGTTGCTGGTGTAACTGTGACTTTAAGTGCTGGACCTATTCTTGCAGCCATTGTAATAAGTAGCGCTGTTGGCCTTTATCTAAATAAGGAAGATAAGGATAAAGGCTTAACTCAAAAGCTAATTCGTTCTATTGACAGCTATATAGAGAGCATAAAGAGCGACATAGAAGAAGAACACAACGAAACTATCAGAAGAGCTCATTCAATGGTATTTTCTCAGAACATGAGCAAAGGGCTACTGTGATGACGCATGGTAACTACGATAGAAAACAAGCATTATTCTACTTGATATTCTTAATCATATCATCAACCTCTCTATTTATATACTCACTAAAAGGCATAACTGGCTTCTATGACAATATAACCACTAAAAGTGAAATAACAACTTTTGATCAAGTCTATGTATATATGCTTGGAGCGAGTTTCATTCTTTTTGAATGCTTAAGAATACTTGTCATCTCAATTATATCAAATAACTTTGTAACTAAGAGCCAATTCAAAAAATCAAGTAAGATTTTTTTAGCACTCTCCATAACTACTTTTTTATCATTATACCCTGCAACTATCTTAGCTGATGTATTTGCTAAGTCTAATAACTATACATTTAGCAAAGACGAGTCGACTTACAATGTTTTACTGGAAAAGAGAGCATACAAAATAAATAAGCAAGTAGAGTTTATTTTATAACTACCACAGTTATAGAGCTCAGCATGTGGAGCACTGTACTAATTATGAATTACTTCGTAATGTCGGACACATACCAAATTTCATTTTAAAAATTAAAGAGGGTCGCATGACTAAAATGGTTCTCCCTATAGCTTTATATTTATGCTTGACCATTGGTCTAGCAATAAGCCTAAGCATCTGGAATGAGTGGTTTTCTATCACTCAACAAATAGAACTCGATACTTATTTCATTATCTCCGGTACCATAACTGCAACAGTGATATGTGTGCCAAACATTCTGACTATAAGCAAGGGCTTGAGTATTGCAGCGAAAGTAAACTTGCTCACCATTGCATTTATTCTTGTTACTTGCAGCGCTAATTTTGTTATTACAAATGGCAGTACTATTTCTTCATCTTTAGGGACGTTACTTTCAGTTATTAGTTTGATGCTTTATAAAAGTCCGCTCTATCAAGCTTTCTTGGCACACTTCAACTCCCTCCATTTTAAGCAATCTTAAAGAAAAAAAGCCCGCTCAAATGAGCGGGCAATGAGGTTGTCATATAAGCCCTAATAAACGGGCTTACTGATTTTTATCTATTACGCTTCTAGGCTAGCTTTCACTTTTGCGTGCAGCTCTTGAACCGAAGTTACTGTGCTCTTCGCATCTGCCGTGTGCGCCATACAAGTTGCGAATGCCGCATTTAGCGTAGTCGTGTAGTTCACTTTCTCAGCCAGTGCACCACGACGAAGAACTTTAGAGTCTTCAATCGCTTGACGGCCTGCTGCAGTGTTCACGATGTAGGTGTACTCGTTATTCTTGATACGGTCAAGAATGTGAGGACGACCTTCGTGTACCTTGTTAACTAGACGAGGGTTGATGCCCGCTTCACCAAGGATAACTGCTGTACCGTGTGTTGCATCTAGCTGGTAACCAAGCTTAGATAGCTTAGATGCTAGGTCTACAACGCGCTCTTTGTCGCCTTCGCGAACAGAAAGAAGTGCACGGCCGCCTTCTGGGTAAATGTTGCCACAACCTAATTCCGCTTTAGAGTATGCTTCTGCGAACGTTGCACCAACACCCATAACTTCACCAGTAGAGCGCATTTCTGGGCCTAATAGTGGGTCAACACCTGGGAACTTGTTAAATGGCAGTACAACTTCTTTCACTGAGTAGTAAGGTGGGATGATTTCTTTCGTAAAGCCTTGAGACTCTAGCGATTGACCCGCCATTACACGTGCTGCAATCTTAGCAATTGGTGCGCCAGTTGCTTTAGATACGAACGGTACCGTACGTGCTGCACGAGGGTTAACCTCGATTAGGTACACTTGGTTGTTCTTAACAGCAAACTGCGTGTTCATTAGGCCACGAACACCCAACTCGAACGCCAGCTTTTCAACTTGCTCACGCATTACGTCTTGGATTTCTTGGCTTAGCGTGTATGCAGGAAGAGAACATGCTGAGTCACCTGAGTGAACACCCGCTTGTTCGATGTGCTCCATGATACCGCCGATAACTACGCGCTCACCGTCACAGATAGCATCGATATCCACTTCAACAGCATCATCTAAGAAGCTATCAAGAAGAACTGGAGATTCGTTCGATACGCTTACTGCTTCGTTGAAGTAGCGACGTAGGTCTTGCTCGTCGTATACAATTTCCATCGCACGACCACCAAGTACGTAAGAAGGACGTACAACTAATGGGAAGCCGATTTCGCGAGATTTCTCTACCGCTTGCTCCATTGTTGTTACTGTCGCGTTATCTGGCTGTAGAAGACCTAGACGGTCAACAGCAACTTGGAAACGCTCACGGTCTTCTGCACGGTCGATTGCGTCAGGGCTAGTACCGATGATTGGCACGCCAGCAGCTTCAAGTGCGCGAGCCAGTTTCAGTGGCGTTTGGCCACCGTACTGAACGATAACGCCTTTTGGCTTTTCAACGCGAGCGATTGCTAGTACATCTTCCAGAGTGACTGGTTCGAAGTACAGACGGTCAGATGTATCGTAGTCTGTTGAAACTGTCTCAGGGTTACAGTTAACCATGATAGTCTCAAAGCCATCTTCACGTAGAGCTAGTGATGCGTGTACACAACAGTAGTCAAATTCAATACCTTGGCCGATACGGTTTGGACCGCCACCAAGAATCATGATCTTGTCTTTGTCTGTTGGGTTTGCTTCACACTCGTCATCGTAAGATGAGTACATGTAAGCCGTGTCTGAAGAGAACTCAGCCGCACACGTATCAACGCGCTTGTAAACAGGGTGGATATCGTATTGGTCACGTAGACGACGGATTTCACTTTCCGCTACACCTAGAATCTTAGATAGGCGCGCATCAGCAAAACCTTTACGCTTCAGCTTGTTTAGCTCGTCTTTGTTCAGACCCGCGAAGCCTTTTGCTTTTAGCTCTTGCTCAAGTTTAACGATGTCTTCGATTTGAACTAGGAACCAACGGTCGATTTGCGTTAGGTTGAATACGCCATCTACTGACATACCCGCACGGAATGCATCTGCGATGTACCAAATACGCTCTGCGCCAGCTTCTTTTAGTTCGTGACGAATTGTTGTTAGTGCGTCTGGCGCATCTAGATCAACCATTTCGTCAAAGCCAGTCGCGCCAACTTCTAGGCCGCGAAGCGCTTTTTGTAGAGATTCTTGCTGGTTACGGCCGATAGCCATAACTTCACCAACAGACTTCATTTGCGTCGTTAGACGGTCGTTAGCACCCGCAAATTTCTCGAAGTTAAAACGAGGAATCTTAGTTACTACGTAGTCGATTGTTGGTTCGAATGATGCTGGCGTTGCGCCGCCAGTGATGTCATTCATTAGCTCGTCTAGCGTGAAGCCAACTGCCAGTTTCGCTGCAATCTTAGCGATTGGGAAACCTGTTGCTTTAGAAGCTAGAGCAGAAGAGCGAGATACACGTGGGTTCATCTCGATGATAACCATACGGCCATCTTTCGGGTTGATACCAAACTGTACGTTAGAACCACCAGTTTCAACACCAATCTCACGCAGTACTGCTAGAGAAGCGTTACGCATCAGTTGGTATTCTTTGTCTGTTAGTGTTTGCGCTGGTGCAACCGTGATTGAGTCACCCGTGTGGATGCCCATTGGGTCGAAGTTTTCAATCGCACATACGATGATACAGTTGTCCGCTTTGTCACGAACCACTTCCATCTCGTACTCTTTCCAACCGATAAGAGATTCATCGATTAGAAGCTCGTTGGTTGGAGAAAGGTCCAAACCACGACGACAGATTTCTTCAAATTCTTCTTTGTTGTAAGCGATACCACCGCCTGTACCACCCATCGTGAATGATGGACGGATGATACATGGGAAGCCAACCATATCTAGAACGCCGTAAGCTTCTTCCATGGTTTTAGCCGTATCCGCACGTGGACACTCAAGGCCGATAGACTTCATCGCTTTATCGAAACGAGAACGGTCTTCTGCTTTATCAATAGCGTCAGCCGTTGCACCAATCATCTCAACGCCGAATTCTTCAAGAACGCCATGCTTCTCTAGGTCTAGAGCACAGTTCAATGCTGTTTGACCGCCCATTGTAGGTAGAACTGCATCTGGCTTTTCTTTCGCGATGATGTTGCGAACCACTTCCCACTGGATTGGCTCGATATAAGTTGCATCCGCCATGTCTGGATCAGTCATGATGGTTGCAGGGTTAGAGTTCACAAGGATAACTCGGTAACCCTCTTCACGCAGTGCTTTACACGCTTGTGCGCCAGAGTAGTCAAACTCACATGCCTGACCGATAACAATCGGACCAGCACCAAGAATAAGAATACTTTGAATGTCAGTACGTTTTGGCATTATCTACTACTCCGAATTAAGCGCTGTGTTTTTTGATTAGTTCGATAAAGTGGTCAAATAGCGGTGCCGCGTCGTGTGGACCTGGGCTCGCTTCTGGGTGACCTTGGAAGCTAAATGCTGGCTTGTCTGTACGGTGAATACCTTGTAGAGAACCATCAAATAGCGATACGTGAGTAGCACGTAGATTTTCTGGCAACGTTGCTTCATCTGCTGCAAAACCGTGGTTTTGAGAAGTGATCATCACAACATTACGTTCCAAATCTTTTACTGGGTGGTTTGCGCCGTGGTGACCAAACTTCATTTTCACTGTTTGTGCACCCGATGCTAACGCAAGGATTTGGTGGCCTAGACAGATACCAAAGATTGGCAGACCTTTCTCTAGGAAAGTTTTTGTTGCTTCAATCGCGTAAGTACATGGTTCTGGGTCACCAGGGCCGTTTGATAGGAAGACACCATCTGGGTTTAGAGCCAGAACTTCTTCTGCTGACGTTTCAGCAGGAACAACCGTTAGGCGGCAGCCTCGGTCAACCAACATGCGCAAGATGTTGCGTTTTGCGCCGAAGTCGTAGGCAACAACGTGATATGGCAATTCGCTGTCGTCTTTCGCTTCAGGAAGTCCACCTTCAAGCGTCCACGAACCTTGTTTCCATTGATACGCTTCTTTTGTTGTAACCTCTTTCGCAAGATCCATACCTTTCAAGCCAGGGAATTCTTTTGCTTTTGCTAATGCCAAAGCTTCATCTAGGTTGTTACCTGCAACGATACAACCGTTTTGTGCACCTTTCTCACGTAGGATACGAGTTAGCTTACGAGTATCGATGTCTGCAATGCCGACGATATTTTGCGACTTGAGGTAATCAGAAAGGGATTGTTCATTACGGAAGTTAGAAGCGATAAGAGGAAGATCGCGAATCACAAGGCCTTGTGCGTGGATTGAAGAAGATTCTTCGTCTTCGGAATTGGTTCCGGTATTGCCAATGTGAGGATAAGTGAGAGTAACGATTTGTTGAGAATAGGAAGGATCAGTGAGAATTTCTTGGTACCCCGTCATCGAGGTATTAAAAACAACTTCACCAACGGAAATACCATCTGCTCCAATGGAAACACCGCGGAACACTGTCCCATCTTCTAGGACTAACAGTGCTAATTTACCCAAGACAACCTCCAGAATAAAAATGCATAAAAAATAAATTAAGCTGCAAATTTGCCTTCCTTTACCTTGAAAACTTACATAAACAGGTATTTTTGACAAATTGGCGGTATTTTAATGACGGACTTCAAAACTGTCAACACACATTGAAAAATAAATTATCACTTTCTAGCGAGTAAGGGCATTTAAACAGAAAAAGCCCTAAAATTGTAAGTTTTATCGTTATTCATTCCCGACAGTTGGCCTTTTTTGTAAATTTTACAAATTTGAACTTATTGCAGATCACAAAATTTTGTGAGTTTTTTGCGCAAACGTTCATCACACAAAAACAACCCATACTTTTGAGTAACTCAATCGATTTTCACAACAAGACACCCAAAAACACACCACAACTCAAGATGAAATCGCAGATGATACGACTCAATTTATTTACATACTTTCCTCTAAATACAAAAAAGCCGGCTTACGCCGGCGAATAATTATGTATTTAAAGCTCGTTCAAGCCGAGCACATCGGTCATGGTATAGAAGCCTGATGGCTTCGAATGCAGCCAAACGGCGGCTTTTACCGCGCCATTAGCAAAGGTCATACGATCTGTTGCCTTATGAGTAATCTCAACACGCTCGCCGATATCAGCAAACATAGCAGTATGCTCGCCGACAATGTCACCGGCACGGATAGTGGCAAAGCCAATTTCATCTTTAGTACGTTCACCGGTAATGCCTTCACGTGCGTACACAGCGACATCACTCAGTTTGTTACCCATCGCTCCAGCTATCGCTTCCCCCATGCCAATCGCGGTGCCAGATGGCGCATCCACTTTATGGCGGTGATGCGCTTCTACGATTTCAACATCACAGTAGTCACCCATAACTTTCGCTGCTTTCTCAAGAAGCTTGAAGACAAGATTCACGCCAACAGAGTAGTTTGGAGCCATGACAACTGGCACCTGCTTAGCAGCCTCGTCAATCAGTTCACGTTCTTCTTCGCTAAAGCCCGTTGTTCCAATAACAATGCACTTACCATGTTGCTTACATAGCTCTAGATTCGCCAGCGTGCTCACTGGAGCAGTAAAATCGATAACAACATCAAAGTTGTCGACTTCTTTTGCTAAATCATCCGTCAAAAAGACATCAAACTTACCTTCACCACACAGTTCACCCACATCAACGCCAACAAGTGAAGACTCTGGACGCTCTGAACCAGCCGTTACAGCGGCTTCTGAGTTGAAGTGTGAAGCTTTTACTAAGTTGCGACCCATACGGCCAGCCGCTCCTGCGATTGCAATACGAACCATTGCGCTTTCTCTCCTTCTCTGGATAACGAGGTTTGCACTCGTTCTCTTTCGTTTCGCGGTATCTTTTTAAACTAACAATATCCCGTGTTAACCACAAGACAGTTAGATGCAGGTTAGGAAAACTCTTTCACTACACGCTCTAGAATCGGCACATTAGCTTCTGGGAAAGCGTAGTTAGGTAACGCAATAATATCGACCCAACGCCCTTCTTGCCCTTCACGTCCATAAGGCTGATTGTTGAATTGAGAAACGGTAATGAAATCAAACTTTAAAGATTTATCTGGGTAGTCGTATTCCAAATGCTCAAATAAGGCTTGTTCTGTGACTGTGATACCAATCTCTTCTTCAAGTTCACGAATCATCGCTTGCTCGACTGTTTCATTTTGCTCAACTTTGCCACCAGGAAACTCCCAAAATCCACCTTTGTGTTTATCGTCCGGACGTTTAGTGATGAAGATTTGCGACCTGTCTTCATTGAAGATAATCGCCGCAACAATGTGAATTCTTTTCATTAGATTCATTCCTAGATCTATACCCAAGTGACTTCAAGATGCTAGTTTCAGAGCGTCGTCACTGATTCAAGTTCAAGGAAAACAACGAAGCGGAATAGCACGCTATTTCCAAGTTGTTTGACGATGAAGTTGCTTCAGTGACACGCTCCCGAAGGGCGAGTTGCCTTGGTTCGCATGCTTCGTTAACAATTTTCGATTTAGAACCACTAGATCTTCAAATTGTTGCCTCGCCTTCAAACCAAGTCATTCTCGCTGAACCAAGCATCTCGAGGTTACTTGGGTATATCAATACAAAAAGAGCCGCTTAAGCGACTCTTTCTTAATATCTTCTGACTGTATTAGTCAATTTTACCGTGGCACTGTTTGTATTTTTTACCGCTGCCACATGGACAAGGCTCATTACGGCCCACTTTACGTTCGTCACGAACCATTGGTTGGCTAGAGCCTTCCTCTGCTTCTTCACCTTCTGTCAGTGGGTTTTGAGCTGCCGCGTGTTGAGCTTGAGCACGGCGAGCCGCTTCCTCAGCTTGAGCACGACGTTGCTCTTCCATGCGTTCTACTTCTTCTTGCTGTTGAACACGCACGCGTGACAATACTGTAATTACGTCTGTTTTCAGCGCTTCTAGTAGACCTTCAAACAATTCAAACGACTCACGCTTGTATTCTTGTTTCGGGTTCTTCTGTGCGTAACCGCGAAGGTGAATACCTTGGCGTAAGTGATCCATCGCCGCTAGGTGTTCTTTCCATAGCGTATCTAGCGTTTGAAGCATGACCGACTTTTCGAAGTTGCGTAGCACTTGTGCACCAACCACTTCTTCTTTTTGCTTGTAAACTTCTACTGCTAGGTTAACGATCTTCTCACGTAATGCTTCTTCGTAAAGCTTGTCATCTTGCTCAAGCCACTGTTTGATAGGAGCATCTAGATCGAAGTCCGCTTTCAAACGCTCTTGCAGGCCTTCAACATCCCACATGTCTTCTAGAGATTGTGGCGGAATGTACTCGTCGATGATCGCTGTGATTACGTCTTCACGGTTTTGTTCGATCATATCGCTAATGTCGTCAACACTCATTAGCTCGTCACGCAATTCGTAAACCACTTTACGTTGATCGTTCGCAACGTCATCGTATTCAAGAAGCTGTTTACGGATATCGAAGTTACGACCTTCTACTTTACGCTGTGCTTTTTCGATTGAACGAGACAGCATCTTCGATTCGATCGCTTCGCCTTCTTCCATACCACTTTGGATAAGGCTCGCCATACGGTCTGAAGTAAAGATACGAAGTAGTGAGTCTTCCATTGATAGGTAGAAACGAGAAGAACCCGCATCACCTTGACGACCAGAACGACCACGTAGCTGGTTATCGATACGACGAGATTCGTGACGTTCCGTACCAATGATGTGCAGACCACCCGCATCTAATACTTGATCGTGAACCTGTTTCCACTCTGCTTTAATCGCATCAATTTGTTCTTTGGTTGGATCTTGCAGCGTTTCAACTTTTGCCTGCCAGCTACCACCCAATACGATATCGGTACCACGACCTGCCATGTTGGTTGCGATTGTTACCGCACCTGGCGTACCCGCTTCCGCAACAATCTCAGCTTCGCGTTCGTGGAATTTTGCGTTCAATACGTTGTGTTTGATCTTCGCTTTCTTGAGTGCATTAGAAAGAAGTTCTGATTTCTCGATAGAAACCGTACCTACTAGAGATGGTTGACCTTTTTCTACACGCTCTTTGATGTCTTCGATGATTGCAGCAAATTTTTCTGCTTCAGTACGGTAGACCACATCTGGCATATCATTACGGATCATTGGTTTGTTGGTTGGAATAACCACCGTTTCAAGACCGTAAATAGATTGGAATTCGAACGCTTCTGTATCTGCTGTACCTGTCATACCCGACAGTTTTTCGTATAAACGGAAGTAGTTCTGGAAAGTAATAGAAGCCAGCGTTTGGTTTTCGTTTTGAATCTTAACGCCTTCTTTCGCTTCAACCGCTTGGTGAAGACCTTCAGACCAACGACGACCTGGCATTGTACGGCCAGTGTGTTCATCAACGATAACCACTTCACCGTCATCGTTTACAATGTAGTCTACGTTCAGTTCAAACAATACGTGCGCACGAAGTGCCGCATTTACGTGGTGCAATAAACTAATGTTGGTTGGAGAGTAAAGCGTGTCACCCTCTTCCATCAAACCGTTCTTAACCATCAGCTCTTCAACGAACTCTTGGCCCGTTTCGGTTAAGTGAACTTGTTTAGACTTCTCATCCACAGTGTAGTGGCCGTCACCGCGGTACTCTTCAGAATCTTCTTTATCTTGTTTCTGAAGCTGTGGGATAAGCAAGTTGATGCGAGTGTATAGATCCGAGCTGTCTTCTGCTGGACCAGAAATGATCAAAGGAGTACGAGCTTCATCGATTAGGATTGAATCCACCTCATCGACAACAGCGAAGAAGCGTTCACGTTGAACACGGTCTTCATTGCGGAAAGCCATGTTGTCACGAAGGTAGTCAAAACCAAACTCATTGTTTGTGCCGTAAAGGATATCGGCTTCGTAAGCTTCTTTCTTAGCTTGAGGAGGCATGTTTGGCACGTTGATGCCAACAGTCATACCAAGGAACTCGAATAGTGGACGGTTTGTTTCCGCGTCACGTGTTGCTAGGTAATCGTTCACCGTTACAACATGGACACCTTTACCAGGAAGTGCGTTTAGGTAAGCAGGAAGAGTCGCCGTTAAAGTTTTACCTTCACCAGTACGCATTTCAGCAATTTGGCCACCGTTAAGGACCATACCACCAATAAGCTGCACGTCGAAGTGGCGCATACCGTAAACACGCTTAGATGCTTCACGAACCGTAGCAAATGCTTCTGGAAGTAGCTTATCAAGAGTTTCACCTTGCTCTAGGCGCTCACGGAACTCAACAGTCTTTGCTTTTAGCTCTTCATCAGACAGTGCTTCGAACGTTGGTTCGTAGTTATTGATCTCTTTTACAATTTTTCTAAGGCGGCGCAGTGTTCGGTCGTTGCGACTGCCAATAACTTTTGTCAGTAGCTTAGCTATCATTTTTCGTGAATCTCTCTTTTATCAGACCGTTCCCGATCTACTCGTAATGCCTTCAGTCTCTGCCAGTTTAGAACTAAGAATACTGAGATAAATCATTTATCAAAGATATTGAGTTCAAACGTCCATATTTCAAGGCTTAATTTTGAATCAATGTGGCTTAGTGTAAGGATTTTTCATCGATACAACCATAAATAGACGTATTTGTTTGAAGCACTCGTAAGTTTTTAACCAAACTGATGACGGATTCGCCAGTATTACACATACATATCGCTGCTCAATCGGCATTATCAAAACAATCCGTCTCGCCATGCTATATCAAAAATTTATGGGCGAGCTGAAGATAAAGGCCATAATGTAAACTATACCTAAGCAGAAAGCTGCTCTAGAATACCCATATCTCAACAAAATTAGATTTTACCTATGCGTGATCATCGCCCTACCTCAACAGACGATCTTATTGCCGAATCCCAGTTCAAAAAGATACAAGAACATGCGGGAGACATCCTGCAACTTAATCAGGCGCTGCAAGAGATCCTACCTAAGGGTACGGCAGATCATTGCCGAGTGGCTAACGTACGTAACGGTCATTTGCTCATTGATGTGGCCAGCGCTTCACTAAAGATGAAGATCGATTACGATCGTTTAATGATCCTAAATAAGCTTCGAACTCAAGGCTATGCAAAGCTGATGAGTGTGGAAGTTCGAATCAACCCATCACTATACCGGAATCGTTTCGAGCACGATGACAGACCAAAGCGTCCACCTCTTACTGAAGCTGCAGCAAATTCATTAATGATCATCGCAGATATGGCGCCACCAAAGATTCAAGAGCGTTTAAAACGTCTTGCGGAAATGGCAGAAAAGAAGAAAGACAAGTGATAAGTAGAGCGAAGAAAGAACAGTGACCTCACTGTTCAAAGCTCAGATAGTAAAAAACCAGGCGGCGGCCTGGTTTTTTTAATCTATTTTGCGTCAGCGTTGATTACGCAAGCACCATGTTTGGTTCTGCAAATGCAACTGGTGAACCGACTTCTTCTTCGAATGTTGTCCATTCCCATGCTTCTTGATCAGCAAGAACAGCACGCAGAAGTTGGTTATTCAGACCGTGACCTGATTTATAAGCGCGGAATTCACCAATAATTGCATGACCACACATGTAAAGGTCACCAATGGCATCCAACACTTTGTGAGTCACAAACTCGTTTTCAAAACGAAGACCTTCTTCATTAAGAATACGGTAGTCATCCAAAACAATTGCATTATCAAAGCTACCACCTAGAACAAGGTTCTGAGATTGCAGGTATTCGATGTCACGCATAAAACCAAACGTACGTGCACGAGAAATTTCGCGAACGAAACCTTGAGACGAGAAATCAAACATAAGGCGCTGCTCGTCTGATTCAATCGCAGGGTGGTTAAAGTCAATCTCGAAGTCCATGCGGAAGCCGTTAAATGGCACAAATTCTGCCCACTTATCGCCATCTTCAAAACGAACTGGTTTTTTAATACGAATAAAGCGCTTAGGTACATTTTGCATCTCGATACCTGCTTGTTGTAGCAAGTATACGAATGGGCTTGCACTGCCATCCATAATAGGGATTTCAGGTGCGTCAACTTCAACTACGATGTTGTCAATACCCATACCAGCGAGTGCCGCATTCAAGTGTTCAACAGTTGAAATACGAATACCTTCGTCGTTCACTAATGCCGTACAAAGCATAGTGTCACGTACAGATGCCGGATCAGCTGGAAAATCTACAGGTGGATTTACATCGGTACGACGGTAAATGATACCTGTGTTTGCAGCAGCTGGGCGCAGAGTAAGTGTGACTTTACGACCAGAGTGGAGACCCACACCAGTTGTTTTCACTATTTCTTTCAGAGTACGTTGTCTGATCATCTGCTTGCCTCTCTAAAATATGCTACAAAACACGGCCGTCTGTAACGTCGACCGTGAATGCTACCATAATTTTGAGCTATGTCAAATTTACGGGTTAAAGATTAATCAGCCTGACGACGCAAAAATGCCGGAATATCTAAGTAACCACTTTCTTTCTCTTGCTTCGGTGCCGCCGAACTTTGGCTTGCAGAAGAAGCTGGAGAAGAAACGGTATTTGTCGGCTGAGGAGTTACCTGTGGCTTCTCTTGCACTGGTGAAGTTTGCAAAGTTTGTGCCGGTTTCTCTTCAGCTTGCGGTGCCGCAGTTTGCTGCTGTGGTTGAGCTTGAGGAGCTGCCTGAGTCGGAGCCACTTTCGCTTTGCCACCCGCAACTAGCGTGATATCTGGTTTCTTCTCATTACCAATACCTGTTGCAACAACAGTTACGCGGATTTCGTCCGTCATATCAGGGTCTAGAGATGTACCGATAACCACTGTTGCATTGTCAGAAGCAAATGCTTTCACTGTGTTACCTACGGTCTCAAACTCGTCAAGACGCATGTCCAGACCAGCCGTAATGTTAACAAGAACACCACGAGCACCCGCTAGATCGATATCTTCTAGAAGTGGGCTAGAAATTGCCATCTCTGCCGCTTCTTCAGCACGGTCTTCGCCTTTCGCGATGCCGCTACCCATCATTGCGTGACCCATTTCCGACATCACAGTACGTACGTCTGCAAAGTCGACGTTGATCATGCCAGGACGAGTGATTAGCTCTGCGATACCTTGAACAGCGTTTTTAAGAACGTCGTTCGCACTCGCAAATGCTTCAAGTAGCGTAACACCACGACCAAGTACTTTAAGTAGCTTTTCGTTTGGAATCGTAATCAAAGAATCAACATGCTTAGAAAGCTCATCGATACCTTGCTCTGCAAATGCCAAACGCTTTTTGCCTTCAAAGCTGAACGGTTTTGTTACTACCGCAACAGTCAGAATGCCAAGCTCTTTAGCGACTTCTGCGATAACAGGAGCTGCACCAGTACCTGTACCACCACCCATACCTGCTGCGATAAACACCATATCGGCACCAGTTAGGGAATCTTTAAGTCTATCTCTGTCTTCGAGAGCTGCCTCACGGCCAACCTGTGGATTCGCACCTGCCCCCAGACCTTTAGTGATATCACCACCGATCTGAATAACATTGCCAACGCTTGTCTTACGAAGTGCTTGCGCATCAGTGTTGACGCTGATGAATTCCACACCTTCGATGGATTCACGCACCATGTGTTCAACAGCGTTACCACCGCCGCCACCAACTCCAACGACCTTGATTACTGCATCGTCAGACATTTCCATCATCGGTTCAAACATGTGTTGTCTCCGTTTATCCTGCAACTCAGGTTAAAACTCTTTTTGTATCCAATTACGCAATTTACCGAAGAAGCCAGTAACAGATGAGCGATTAGGTTCATTATAATCGCTATCGTCGCTAGACTGCATGTCTCTCGCGTAATGAAGTAATCCAACTGCCGTAGAATGGTACGGCTCTTTTACATAGTCAGTTAATCCGCTGACTTCGAGCGGTTTGCCGACCCTTACTTGGTTGCGGAATACGCGTTCCGCACATTCTACCACTCCTTCGATTTGCGCAGCACCGCCGGTGAGAACTACACCCGCAGCAAGATGGTGTTTAATGCCTTCTTCGCGCAATTTCGCTTGTACAGAGTCGATAGTTTGGTTAACTAATCCCATCAGCTCAGAGTAGCGTGGTTCAATGACTTCTGACAAAGTCTGACGTTGCAGACTACGTGAAGGTCGACCACCTACGCTTGGGACGTTAACCGTGTCATCCTTACTGACCAGTTCACTCAAGGCGCAGCCATATTTGACTTTGATTTCTTCAGCATCGCTCACTGGCGTACCAAAAGCAAAAGCAATATCGCTAGTTACCGCATTTCCTGCGTAAGAAAATACTTCTGTGTGACGCAACGCACCACCGGTCCAGATAGAAACATCCATCGTGCCGGCACCGATATCCACCACACAAACCCCAAGCTCTCTTTCGTCCTCGGTAATTACTGCATTACTCGCAGCAAGCCCAGAAAACACAAGTTGCTCTACTTTAAGACCACAA
The DNA here is from genome assembly GCF_002875385.1 of Vibrio sp. 10N.222.52.B12. Lineage (NCBI taxonomy): Bacteria > Pseudomonadati > Pseudomonadota > Gammaproteobacteria > Vibrionales > Vibrionaceae > Vibrio > Vibrio sp. 10N.222.52.B12. Next base: position 55,267 of record NZ_MDAW01000125.1, read on the forward strand.
CGTTCTACGGCCTTAATAATATTGCGTGCCATATCATTATGGCATGAGATCAAATGGACGCTTACTTCCATTCTCACTCCAGATAAACCAAGTGGGTTTTTGATGCCCTCTTGGTAGTCGATGGTGAACTCTTGTGGAATCACATGAAGGATTCGTTGTTCATCACCGATTTTAATCGATTTGGCTGTATGGATAGCACGATCCATATCTTCTTGAGACACTTCTTCATCAGAAATCGTGCCCATGCCTTTTTCAATTCGGCTTGCGATATGTTTACCAGACAACGAAATGAATACTCGGCTGATTTGGCATTCCGCCATTAGCTCAGCTTGATCAATTGCGCGTTGTACTGATTTTACAACCGACTCCAAATCATTCACGCCGCCTTTATCCATGCCACGTGAGGGGCTGCTACCAGCACCAATAATATTTATTTGGCCATCAGGTAGAATCTCGCCCACTAGAGCTGATACGGTTGCAGTGCCTATATCCAGACCAACAATAATGTTGTCATCAGCGGCCTTAGTCATCTGTACTCTCTTGTTCTAACTCATGTTCAGGAAACCAACCAACCGCGGCTCCCGTATCGTATCGAAGATCGATATAACTGATTCTTTGAGTGTCACTGCCAAGCTTGTTATAAAGCGAGAAAAAGCGCTCTATTCGCTCATCCAGAGACTCTTTACCAAGCTCTAGTCGAATACCGTTATCAAGGATGATTTGCCAAGCTCGTCGCTCATTTAAAACCAGAGACGATATAGCCAAACCCAATTGTTGGAACTTAGGTCGGAGTTCGCGGTAGGTTTGCAAGACTTCCGGCCCAGTTGCATTGGGTCCATATAACTTAACTTTCTCTTCCTTTAGCAGGCCGACATCGCCTTCAAATACCAAACCGTTGTTATCTAACAGCTCGATGCCATTCCAGATGGCGACAGGGCGATGTTCTGTCAAAAATACTTTTACCGTGTCTGGCCATTGCTTACGGATCGCGGCATGCGCGACCCAAGGTAAGGCTTCCACACTTTGCTGCAACACATCGATGTCTTGCGACATAAACGTGCCGATATGATCAATCTTGCTAAACGCTGCTTGAACATCGTCTGCGGTGACGTACTCTAGTTTTCCTTGAAGCACGATTTTGGAGAGAGGTAACCTTTGGTCATCCCACATCCAACTGATCGCTGAGTACAAAACAGAACTGATTAAGGTCACGACGACAACGAAAAATAGCACACCCAAGATTTTCTCTTGGCGACCACGGTTAGTCTCCGTGTTAAGTCGCTCTTCATTCAGTGCAATATTCAACAACGTCTTTGCTTCCTGACTTTTGTCTTGTACTTTTCACCGTGTGAGTACACATCGGCAAAAGTATTGACTTTAACCTTGGGATTATACTGAGCTCTTGTAAACTATCAAACACTGATAGCGATAAATCACAACGATCTTGACGCAAAATCGAGATCTATGTCTTTCTCTGTGCTTTGCGTCAATTTTCGTGATTACCCGAGCATATTATTTATGTTCAACTCAAGCGTTGCCAATTGCTTAGCGACTTTACCAACATCACCGGCACCTTGAGTTAAGATCAGGTCGCCGTCTTGTATAACGTTAGCTAAAACTGACGGTAATTGCTCTATTTCAGGCACAAAAATTGGATCTACCTTCCCACGACTACGAATCGTTCGGCATAAAGCACGACCATCAGCGCCAGCGATAGGTTTTTCACCCGCCGCATAGACATCGAGCATGATCAGTACATCAACTTGCTCCAGCACGTTAGCAAAATCATCGTAAAGGTCACGAGTTCGACTGTAACGATGTGGCTGGAAGATCATAACAAGACGCTTGTCTTGCCAACCGGCGCGCGCTGCATTGATCGTCACATCCACTTCTGTTGGGTGGTGACCGTAGTCATCAACAAGCATTGCATGGCCGTTTCCAGTATCAAACTCGCCTAAATGATCAAAACGACGACCTGTACCTTGGGTTCCCGCCATTGCTTTTAAGATAGCTTCATCAGTGATGTCGTCTTCTGTCGCTACGGCAATCGCGGCTGACGCATTGAGTGCATTGTGGCGACCTGGGATATTTAGTGTGATATCCAGATTCGCACGCCCTTCACGAACCACGGTGAACTTGCCTTGCTGGCCTTCTTGGTGGTAGTTCTCGATACGTACATCGGCATCTTCAGAAAAACCGTAAGTGATCACTTGGCGGCTAATACGTGGAATCAGCTCGCGAATCACAGGATCATCTATACACACGATCGCTTGACCGTAAAACGGTAAATTATGAAGGAAGTCGATGAAGGTTTGCTTCAAAGTTTCAAAATCGCCGCCGTACGTATCCATATGGTCTGCTTCGATGTTCGTGACGATGCTCACCATAGGTTGTAGATGCAGAAATGACGCATCACTCTCGTCCGCTTCTGCAATCAAAATTCGGCTAGAACCTAGACGCGCGTTAGTGCCAGCACTCTTAACTAGACCACCGTTAACAAACGTTGGATCTAAACCTGCTTCAGAATAGATTTGTGTCACTAACGCAGTCGTCGTCGTTTTACCGTGCGTGCCTGCAACGGCAATACCATGACGGAATCGCATTAGCTCGGCAAGCATCTCTGCACGGCGTACAATTGGAATACGTAATTCGCGAGCCGCGATGACTTCTGGGTTTTCTTCGTTGATCGCTGTTGAAACCACAACCACACTGGCTTTTTCCACATTGCTGGCTTGGTGACCGATAAACACGGTTGCACCTTTTGATACTAAACGCTCCGTCACTGGGTTCTCTGATAAATCAGAACCCGTGATTTGGTAGCCTTCGTTCAACAGCACTTCTGCAATGCCGCTCATGCCCGCACCACCAATACCGATGAAGTGGATGGATTTCACGCGGCGCATCTCTGGCACCATTGCGCGAATCTGAGCTAAGTCTTGTGTATGTTGGATTGTCATCAATTCTATTCTCAATAATTCGTTAACGCTTTTCGGTCAAAGCGACAATGGCTTGTGCGACTGTTTTATCCGCATCTAACTTTGCTGCACTGCGTGCTTGCTCAGCCATTGTAAGTAAAGCTTGTCGATCCAATTGTTGGATCTGTTGAGTCAATGACTCAACGGTTAAATCTGGTTGTTCAATCATCTTAGCCGCACCGCAATCCACCAAGTGGTCTGCATTCAATGCTTGCTGGCGGTCTTTATGCATAAACGGCACAAAAATGGCACCAACACCGGCCGCTGAAACTTCAGAAACAGTGAGTGCACCTGAACGACAAACCAAAAGGTCAGCCCATGCATAAGCATTTGCTACATCGTCGATGAATTCGGTTACTTCTGCATTCACAACACCATTGGCTTGGTACGCTGTATTCACTTCTTCAGCAGCACCTTTACCCGCTTGATGACGAATACAGTAATCTTCGCCCAATTTAGCCATCACTTCTGGCAGAGTTTGGTTAAGAATTCGTGCGCCTTGGCTTCCTCCCATCACCAAAATCCGAATCGGACCTTGTCGCTCTTGCATCCGCTCAGTTGGCGCTTCCAATTGAGTCACGTCTTCACGAACTGGGTTGCCAACGACTTCTGCTTTTGGAAAAGCACCAGGAAAGGCTTGAAATACCTTTTTGGCAATTTTCGACAGCCATTGGTTAGTTAAACCCGCGACAGCATTTTGTTCATGCAGGACAACAGGAATACCACTCATCCAAGCAGCAATACCACCAGGACCACTCACGTAACCACCCATACCAAGCACGGCATCTGGCTGCCAGCGTTTCATGTGAGCACGAGCCTGCTTGATGGCATTAATAATCTGAAATGGTGCCACAAGAAGACGCTTAACGCCTTGACCTCGTAGACCTTTTACTTTGATAAAGTCGATTTCAATGCCATGTTTCGGCACTAAATCCGCCTCCATTCTATCCGCAGTACCTAACCAGCGGATCTCCCAGCCTTGCTCCTGCAGTTGTTTTGCAACCGCTAAACCTGGGAACACGTGACCGCCAGTACCACCAGCCATCACCATCAAACGTTTATTTTTCTTCATCAATTTGTTTTTCTAGTTCTTTCTGGCCGTGCTTCAAACGGCATTCATGATCGATACGCAGCAATATAGACACCGCTACAGACATAATGATTAAACTCGAACCACCATAACTGATCAGCGGCAGAGTAAGACCTTTGGTTGGAACGATACCGGCCGCTGCGCCAACATTAACCAGCGTTTGGAAAGCAAACCAAATACCAATACCAAATGCGAGGTAACCGCCAAACATTTCGCCTTCTTCAAAAGCACGTTTGCCGATATAAACTGCTTTTAGCACCAAACTGAAAATCAGCATTAGCACTAACACGACGCCAACAAAACCCAGCTCTTCAGCCAGTACCGCAAACACGAAGTCGGTGTGCGCTTCTGGAAGATATTCCAGTTTTTGAATCGAGTTGCCTAAGCCTTGCCCAAACCATTCACCACGACCAAACGCCATGAGAGATTGAGTCAACTGATAGCCGCTACCAAATGGGTCTTCCCAAGGGTCGAGAAACGAGGTAACACGACGAATACGGTATGGCTCGACCAAAATCAAGCCAACCACGGCAGCAATACCAGCAATCATGAGCGCTAAAAACTGAGTCAGCTTGGCTCCAGCAATGAACAGCATGCCAAACAGTGTCACCAGCATTACAACCACGGTACCTAGATCGGGCTGCCCTAGAAGCAACACGGCGAAGAAGGCAAACACCATGATGGGCTTCATGAAACCGCCAAAGAAGGTTTGGCGAACTTCGTCTTGCTTACGCACCAGATAACCGGACATGAAGACAAATAGCGAGAGCTTCGCGACTTCGGCCGGTTGCAAGTTAAACAGTCCCAGCGGGATCCAACGCGATGCACCGTTTACCGACTTACCAGCCAATAATACGATGATGAGTAAACCAAACGAGATCCACAATAAGTAATGGCTTCGCTTAAACCATTGTTCTAGTGGGATTTGAAGAATGACGGCAGACACACCAATCGCCAGCACCAAGAAAGTGGCATGACGGAACATAAAGTGAAATGGCTGATCCGTCAGACGTGAGCTTATTGGAAATGATGCTGATGTCACCATCACCAAACCGGTTAACATCAAACCCAGTGCAATCCATACGAGTTGACGGTCAAAGAGCGCCTCTGGAGCAGGATGCTTAAGCCAAGTGCCAATGCTGCGTTTAACGTTACCTAAACCCACGAAGTGTGTGACCTTTAATTATGCATATTTCTCAGCAAGAGCCGCAAATGCGTCACCCCTTGCCATAAAGTTGTCGAATTGATCAAAGCTAGCACATGCCGGAGATAGCATCACCATATCGCCCGTATTTAACTGCGAAGATATCTGTTGAATCACATCTTCCATGGTGTCGAAACGAGTTGCGGATTCATGCAGTGGCATAAAATCATCGCCATCTTTGCCAAAGCAGCAAAGCTGCAAGTTAAGCGTCGCTAAGATCGGCTTTAATGGTGTGAAATCTGCGCCTTTACCAACACCACCAACCAACAAATACAATTTACCCATTGATTCTAAGCCAGAAAGCGCAGCCATAGTGCTCGCAATATTAGTTGCTTTGGAGTCATTCACCCATTTTACACCATGATTATCCGCAACCACTTGGCATCGATGTGTCAAACCAGTGTAAGTTTTCAGTGCATTCAAGGATTTGTGATAATCCACATCCGCCGCTTTAAGCAGAGCAAGTACGACGAGAGCGTTAGCCAGATTGTGCTTACCAACCAACTTCAATTCATCACTGGCAATCACGCGCTGACCATGATCAAGCAGCCAAGTACGGTTACCGTCAACTTCAAGGCCGTATGCTTGTTCATCACTACCAAACGTCACCAACGGTATTTCAGTCTCAGGGAAGGTTTCTCGATCATCACGGTTAACCAATGCCAGTTCTGCGTTATTAAAAATGCGCAGCTTAGCTTGTCGGTAGTCCGCCATGCCGTCATAACGATCCATGTGGTCTTCCGAAAGGTTTAGAAACGCAGCCGCTTTAAGCTTCAAGCTTGATGTGGTTTCTAGTTGGAAGCTAGATAGTTCAAGTACATACAAATCTGCGTCTTGCTCTAGCAAATCGAGAGCAGGAACCCCGATATTGCCACCAACACCGACCGTTAACCCGGCAGCTTTTGCTAACACGCCTGTTAGGTCTGTTACCGTGCTTTTACCATTAGAACCGGTAATCGCAATAACAGGTTTATCGACTGCCCACGCGAAGAGCTCGATATCACCAACAACTGGCTTTCCTTTCGCAAGAACCGATTGTATTTCTGGTGTCGCTAAGGCGATGCCTGGGTTAGTCACGACTAAGTCAGCTTCTGCAAGCCATTCGGTATTCCAGCCACCGCTGTGGAGTTCTACCTGCTCTGACAAACGCTCAGCCCCCGGAGGGTTAGTGCGCGTATCAATGACTTTGATCGTCAGTTGCGGTTGAGTTTTTGTGAGGTGTTTAACGACAGAGAGCCCGGTAATACCGAGCCCTACGACGACGACCTTATGTATGTTTTGCCAACGTTCCATATTTGATCACGCAATTTGTCTTGTTCTTGGAAAGTGCGATTAACGCACTTTCAGAGTCGCTAGACCAATCAGAACAAGAACCATAGAAATAATCCAGAAGCGCACGATTACGCGAGGCTCTGGCCAACCTTTTAATTCGTAGTGATGGTGAATCGGTGCCATACGGAAAATACGCTGACCACGTAGTTTATAAGAACCTACCTGTAGAATTACCGATAGCGTTTCCATTACAAACACACCACCCATGATCACCAGTACCAACTCTTGACGAACCAGTACAGCGATAGTACCAAGCGCGCCACCTAGAGCAAGTGAACCAACATCGCCCATGAATACTTGTGCTGGGTAAGTGTTGAACCACAAGAAACCAAGGCCCGCACCAACGATTGCAGTACAAACGACAACCAGCTCAGAAGCGTGTGGGAGGTATGGAATATGAAGGTATTCAGAGAAGTTAATGTTACCTGTTGCCCAAGCAATCACAGCAAAGCCAGCCGCAACCAGAACCGTTGGCATGATAGCCAAGCCGTCTAGGCCATCGGTTAGGTTTACCGCATTACTAGTACCCACAATAACGAAGTAAGTGAGGATAATGTACATCAAGCCAAGTTGCGGCATGATGTCTTTAAAGAATGGCACAACAAGTTGAGTAGCTGCGGTATCTTTGCCGTAAGCGTACAACGCAAACGCCACGACAAATGCAATCAGCGACTGCCAAAAGTACTTCCAACGAGCAATCAGGCCGTCGGTATTCTTACGAACGACTTTACGATAATCATCAACAAAACCAATCGCCCCATAACCAAGCAGTACCGTCAGCACCGCCCACACGTATGGGTTCGATAAATCAGTCCATAAAAGAATAGTGATTGAAATAGCAGCCAAAATCATGATCCCCCCCATTGTAGGGGTACCACGCTTGCTAAAGTGAGACTCTGGACCTTCGTTACGAACAACCTGACCAATTTGTAGCATCTGTAGACGCTTGATCATGATAGGCCCCATCCATAAAGACAGACCTAAAGCAGTAAGTACACTAAGGATTGCTCGAAACGACAGGTATTCAAACAATCGGAAAAAAGACAGGTATGGCTGTAGCAGCTCGGCAAGCCAAATAATCATTAATAATACTCCTTCAAAGCAGCAGCGACTTCAAACATACGAGCACCGTTCGCTCCTTTCACCAACATTGTATGGTGTTGAGGTGCGGTTTGGTCTAGATGCTGCTTGATGTAGTCAATCATCTCTGGATGTGTCTCGAAATGGATGCCATCACAAAGTTCGCTAATGACCTTCGTGTCTGCACCATACGTGAGAACGTGTTCAAATTTTTGTGGGGCAGCATGTTCCCCGACTTGACGATGAAGTGCAAGACTTTCCTCACCCAACTCCGCCATATTGCCTAAAATCAACCAACGCTCACCTTGGAATGCACTAAGCAAGTCCACCGCGGCCTTCATCGCTGGAACACTCGCGTTATAGCTGTCATCAATTAGCTTGATTTTATCGCTGAGTTCCTCAACTTCGACTCGACCTTTCACTTTGTTTAAATGTTTAAGGCCATCACGAACTTCTTCTAACGTCGCGCCCATTTGTAACGCAATGATAGAAGCCGCAATCGCGTTCGCAACGTTGTGTTGACCTATAATACCCAGAGACAGTTCAATTTCTTGTGAGTCTATTGCGAGATGTAGGTTAAAGCTTGCTTCGCCGGCGGCGTTCATTACAACATTTGTTGCATAAAAGTCAGCATCTGTGTTCGTTTGAGAAAATGTGATGACTTGCTTATCGGCAAGAACATGGTTCCACTTCTCACCACCATTGCTATCGAGGTTCACAATCGCAACACCGCCCGCAGGCAATCCCTGATAAATCTCGCCTTTAGCCTGTTTTACGCCATCAATCGAACCAAATCCCTCTAAGTGAGCGGCGGCTACGTTGTTGACTAACGCAATGTTAGGATGAACCAGTTGAGTCGTGTATTCGATCTCACCAATATGGTTGGCCCCAAGCTCAATCACAGCGTAATCATCGTCTTGTTGCGATCTCAATAACGTAAGCGGAACACCAATGTCATTGTTGAAGTTGCCCGCGGTAAACAGCACTTTGCCTTTCAACTGCAGGATACTTGCAACCATCTCTTTTACTGTAGTTTTGCCACAACTGCCTGTAATCGCCACTGTCGGTGTTTGACACGAATTGTGTACCCAAGATGCGACTTCACCTAACGCTATCTTAGTATCGGTAACAACAACTTGAGGGACATTCACATTAAGTTGCTTTTGCACTAACAGTGCACCCGCCCCTGACTCCACCGCTTGTTGGCAGAAATCGTGAGCATCAAAACGCTCTCCAACCAAAGCAACAAAAAGAGCACCCTGTTCGATCGCTCGAGTGTCGGTAGAAACAGATTCAATAAATAGGTCATTGCCAACCAGTTCACCGCCAGTCATATCCGCGACTTGAGAAAGCGTTACTGTGATCATGATGAAAGCCCCAATAGCGTCATGGCTGACTCGCGGTCAGAGTAATGGATGGTTCCAGAGTTTAGAATTTGGTAGTCCTCATGACCTTTACCTGCCAGAAGGATAATGTCTTGCGGAGAAGCATGTTCCAGTGCGTAAGACAGCGCTTTAAAACGGTCATGCTGCACAATCGCCTCAGCAGGTTTTGTTAGGCCGGCCAGCATGTCTTTCATGATCAGCACAGGGTCTTCAATGCGAGGGTTATCATCGGTAAGCACTATCTTGTCACCCAAACGCTCAGCGATTTCCGCCATCATTGGGCGCTTACCAGCATCACGGTCACCACCACAGCCGAAAATAGCCCAAAGCTCACCCTGGCAATGCACACGCAATGCTTGCAGCGCTTTTTCTAGCGCGTCAGGCGTGTGGGCGTAATCCACCACGACTTTTGCCTTGTCGTCAGCTTGGAAGAGTTCCATACGTCCAAGAACAGGCTGTAATTGGCCTGCCGTTGCCAGCAAATCTTGCTTGCTAAAACCGAGACTAAGTAACGTTGTGAATGCCAACATCAGGTTCGCTGCATTGAACTCGCCAATCAGCGGCGCATGAAGTATTCCTTCACCAAACTTGCCATCAAACTCAATCATAATGCCTGACTCTGCGTAAACAATGTCAGTAGCAAATACGGATTGTAGGAATTCTGAATTCGGCTTGAGTGAAACAGCTATGGCATTCGATAATTGCTTCGCCCACGCAGCTCCCACTGTATCATCGACATTGATGATCGCATGCTCGCATTGGTGAGTGGTAAACAGCATCAGCTTCGCCTTTGCATATTCTTCCATCGTGCCATGATAATCCAAGTGATCACGGCTCAGATTGGTGAACACACCAGCGGTAAAAGACAATGCTTTAACACGACCTTGAATCAGACCATGAGAGGAAACTTCAAGCGCAGTGTATTGTGCTTTTTGCTCGGCGAGCGAGGATAGGGTCTTTTGGATTTCAACTGCGTTGCCTGTGGTGTTTGCGGCTTCTTGCAGATCATCTAGAAAGCCATTCCCTGTTGTCCCCATTACCGCCGCTTTGGAACCGACCAAATCAATCCATTGGGCAATAAGCTGAGTGATGGTGGTTTTGCCGTTGGTGCCAGTGACACCAATCAGCTCCATATTGGGATAATGGTAGAACTGACCTGCGATTTGAGAAAGGCACTTATCCAGTGCATCGAGGTAAATCACTGGAACATTATCAACAATCTCAATCGTACCGTGTGCTTTTCGCTCACAGGCTTGAGCGATCGCCGCGTTAGCACCTTGCTGGATGGCCTTCGCGATAAAATCACGTCCATCGACAGCATGGCCAATGATGGCAACAAAAGTAGTGCCGGACTGAACTCGTCTACTATCGAGTTCCAGTTCAGAGACAAGAACGGACGACAAACTTGGGCAATCAACCCAATTGGAAAGCAGCGCGTCCATACTGATGGCTTTGGTCATATTTGTTCTCCGAGCTTTAGCTCAGCTTTCTAGATTTTGTTTCTCAGTAAACATCGAAGCCTACTGTTGGAATTTGTTTTCGTCAGGGGCAACATTCAGAATTTGCAGCGCGCCTTTCATGATTTCAGAAAAGACTGGCGAAGCAACTGAACCGCCATAGTAGTCATCACCTTGCGGTTCATTAACTACAACAACCAATGCAAGTCTTGGATCACTCACAGGAGCAACACCGGCCGTGTAGTTGATGTACTCATCACTATAGCCACCAGCGGTTGCTTTTCGAGCCGTACCCGTTTTGGCACCAACTCGATAGCCCGGAACCGCAGCACGACGGGCTGAACCGCCTTTTTGCGTTACCGTTTCCAGCATATCGAGTACAAGGCGTGCATTTTTTTGGCTAACAACTTGGCGAGCCATATCGTTGTCGTTACTTTCGATAATATGAATCGGCTCATATTTACCTAAGTTACCCAAGGTTGCGTAAGCATGCGCTAACTGAATTGGGGTCACCGATAAACCGTAACCAAAGGCGATGGTGGCGCGTTCAATTGGCGACCAACGCGAGCGACTCGGAAAAATACCCACAACTTCACCGACTAAGTTCAAGCCAGAAAGTTCTCCCAAACCAACAGAACTGTATAAACCAAGCAATGCTTCTACTGGCATACGCATAGCTAACTTGGTCACACCGATATTACTCGATTTCTTCAAGATGGTCGTTAAGCTCGCTTTTCCTACCTTTGGTGCATCACGAACACGGCTGCCACCCAATTGAAGAATACCGTTTCCAGTATCTACGATGGTGTCTTTATCTGCGACCTCATTTTCTAAGGCGGCTAAAACAACGAATGGCTTAATTGTAGAGCCCGGCTCTAAAGAGTCGGTGATTACTCGGTTACGCATTTTGTAACTTTGCCAATCGCTACGATTATTTGGGTTATAAGATGGCGCGTTCACCATCGCCAACACAGCGCCCGTTTTTACATCAAGCACCACTACAGAACCAGATGTTGCGCGATGGTCAGCAACCGCTTGTTTAATTGCGCGATAAGCAACAGCTTGAATTCGCTGATCAATAGTCAGTTGTAGCGGTTTACCTTCTTGTTTCTCTTCAAGAGCAATATTCTCAACAACACGGCCATAGCGGTCTTTACGAATGGTTTTCTTGCCTGCAGCACCAGTTAACCATTCATCATAGCTTCGCTCTACACCTTCTAGACCATGACCATCAATCCCCGTAACACCGACTAAGTGAGCACTAACCTCACCTGCAGGATAGTAACGACGAGATTCAGATTTCAAACCTACACCAGGTAGTTTGAGTTCACGAATGTAGTTAGCCATCGCAGGGCTTACCTGACGCTGAAGGTAGATAAAGCGACGCTTTTCATTTTTCTTGATCTTATTGATCAGACCTTGTCGGTCCAAACCAAGAACGTCAGCTAATGCATACCAACTTTTGGTTTGCTGTAGCGCGCCCTCTTTGAAGATGGTTTTTGGATCGGCCCATACAGCCTCAACAGGAACACTAACGGCAAGAGGTTCGCCATTACGATCAGAGATGATACCGCGCGCAGAAGGAATGGCTTTAACACGGACTGAACGAAGGTCACCTTGCTTGATAAGGTTATCAGGCTCGATGATTTGAATGTAGGCAACGCGCCCAACGAGTAGGGCAAATGCACAAAAGACGAAAAACAGCAGTAACTGAAAGCGCCAGCGAATCAAAAAGGATTCGGGTTCAACAACGTCTGTTTCTTGAGGTTCTTTTGCTTCTTTGGTGGGTTGCGACTTTGCAGCAACCACTTTCTTTTCTTTGGCTGCTGGCTTGCGCGAATTTCCTTGTTTCGATTTGGCTTTCTTTCCAATCATTTTAGCGTGATAACCACTTCTTTATCGCCATCTGGTCGTTTCATTTCAAGATCCTTCTTTGCCAAGTCTTGAACGCGACTGTGTTCCGCGAGGGCTGTTTCTTCCAACATTAGGTTGCGCCATTCGCTATCCAATCGCTCTCGCTCAACCAATGTATGATCTTTTTCAGTGATCGCTTGACGCGCATGATGGGTGGCAAAGACCACTCCCATTGCCGATGAGAATATTAAAATCATCAACAATAACGACCAGCGACCAACGGAAATCAAATCCGTCGCAATCAACTTAGCAAGATTAGGAGTGGTTTTCGTCATAATAATTAAAGCTTTTCTGCAATTCTTAGTACTGAACTACGAGAGCGAGGGTTGAGTTCGATTTCTTGCTTCGTTGGCTTAATCGCCTTGCTCACCGCTTTCATGTTTGCACTGCCCAATGCTCGGATTTGTTCTTCCGTCATTGGGATGCCATGTGGCACTTCTGGGCCTTTGCTCTCTTTACGGATAAAGCGTTTCACCATGCGGTCTTCCAACGAATGGAAGCTGATGACCGATAGGCGACCTTCTGGAGCCAAAATGCTTGCCGCGCCTTTTAGTGCAGTATCAATTTCTTCTAATTCACTATTGATGTAAATGCGAAAAGCCTGAAAAGCACGGGTTGCTGGGTGTTTTTTCTCTTTGAAGCTCTTTGGTGCGGCGTCCGAAATCAGCTTCGCTAGCTGACCAGTGCGAACCATCGGCTCGTTTTCTTCGTCTTCGCGGTATGCCACGATAGCTTTGGCAATGCGACGTGCATGTTTGTCTTCACCAAACTCACGAATCACCCAAGTGATATCATCAAGATCAGCTTCCATCAACCATTGTGAAACTGGAACGCCAGAAGTCGGGTCCATACGCATATCTAACGGGCCATCTTTCATAAAGCTAAAGCCACGTTCAGCATCATCAAGCTGTGGAGAAGAAACGCCAAGGTCTAGTAATACACCATCGACTTTACCCACAAGATCGTACTCTTCTGCATACTGTGCCATGCCTGAAAATGGGCCATGGATGATAGTAAAACGAGGATCGTCAATTTTGCCTGCTTCAGCAATCGCTTGAGGGTCGCGATCGATGCTGTACAAGCGGCCGTTTTCGCCTAATTTGGACAAGATAGTTCGGCTGTGACCGCCACGGCCAAATGTTCCATCGATATAGATACCATCGGGTTTGATAGCCAAGCCATCAATGGATTCATTTAATAACACTGAGATATGTTGAAATGTTTCGGTCATAGCTTTCTCGTTGAATGATCTTGAAGCGATTCTTTAGTGTACTGATTTCCCACATCATCGCCACCTCAAGTCTAAAGTTAGACGTGATTCAGCGCCAAGTTTATTGGTAATGACATAGTTTGCGTCAATAAAATGCAAAAAACCCATCACTACCGAAGTAGTGATGGGTCTCGAATAGGTGGAGCCGACACATAAGCCGGGTTCTGTTCCGCTTGCGCGGCGGTAGCCATTCGTCTAGGCCAGCAATCACTCACTGGCTCGAGCAACCTACCCGCCTCCTTACGCGAGCAACGCAATGTGGAGGCCTATTTGGTCTTGCTTCAGGTGGAGTTTACCCTGCTACGAACTATTACTAGTCGTCCGGTGCGCTCTTACCGCACCCTTTCACCCTTACCTGTGCCCTAAGGCCATCGGCGGTCTTCTCTCTGCTGCACTTGTCGTAGGCTTGCGCCCCCCAGGCGTTACCTGGCACCTTGCTCTATGAAGCCCGGACTTTCCTCCCCTTTGTCAGTCTCCCGAAGGACGTCAACGTCAGTCTCCCAAAGGGACCTCAACGTCAGTCTCCCGAAGGACATCAACAAAGCAGCGACTACCCAGTCAGCTCCGAGGGCGGATTGTATAGAGTTATCTACTCAGAGTCTAGTGAGATCACAGAATTGCTGAAAACGGCGGGTTAAGTGCTCAAAAAGACAGCAGCGAATGGAAACGCTTCGCTCCGAGAGAAAGAAAAATGGAGCACTAAGGTTTGGAACTCGAGATCATGATGCTCCGAAGGATGGCCTTGAAAGTTAAAGTGGGAAAATAAATGCACAGTTACATTAACAACGCACTTCTTACCCCTGTCTATGTAAGATTAAAAACTCCTCCACTCATAAACAACAAAAGGAGAGTCGCGTTAACGACTCCCCTTCTTAATCTTATCTAGATAACTCTGAAAACTAACGGCGCTTAAAGGAAACTACCGAAGCGCCAACGCTCTACGGACTTCTAGTTCAGATTCTCTAAGCCCCACTTATAAAGTGCGTTCTTTTTCAGGCTGTAGATTTCTGCGGCTAATGCTGCAGCTTTCTTTAACGGCAGTTCTTTTGTCAGAATAGCCAAAGTGCGGGTCGCTTCGTCTGGTAGCGATTCTTCGCTTGAATCACGGTGACCGTGAATAAGGAGTACCATCTCACCACGTTGTTGGTTTCCGTCACTTTTCACCCATTCAATCAGTTCGCCAAGTGGCATTCCCTGAATAGTTTCAAAGGTTTTCGTTAACTCACGAGCTAACACGACTTCTCGTTCTGGGCCAAGAACGTCTAACATGTCTTGTAGAGAGTCTAAAATGCGATGCGGTGATTCATAAAAGATACAAGTGCGTTCTACTGACGCAATTTCTAAGAACTTGTCTTTACGGCCTTTGCTTTTCGGTGGTAGAAAGCCTTCAAAGCTAAAACGATCCGATGGCAAACCAGACGCACTTAACGCAGTGATGACCGCACACGCACCAGGAAGAGGCACAACTCTAACGCCCGCTTGACGACATTTTGTTACCAAGTGGTATCCTGGATCGCTTATTAGCGGCGTACCAGCGTCAGACACCAAAGCGATTGACTGACCTGATAGTAGCTTTTCAACCAAAACTTGCGCTTTTTGCTGCTCGTTATGATCGTGTAGCGCGAAAGTTTTGGTTTGGATATTGAAGTGAGACAGTAATTTGCCCGTATGTCGAGTATCCTCAGCGGCAATGATGTCCACATTCGACAGAACTTCGATAGCACGTTGAGTGATATCCGCTAAATTTCCGATTGGAGTCGGTACGATGTAGAGAGTTGGCCCCTCATTCGGCAACTTATTTTTATCTGTCATTTGTTTACGATCACTTCAACGATTAATATAGAGACAATTTTGTACAAAATTATAGAGAACTCACGGCAATGATGAACCATAAGAGACTCAGTGTACCACGCTTACTCACTCCTGTTGCACTGGCAATTACGCTCGCCGCCTGTTCTTCAGGCCCGCGCCAACCAGATAGCGTAGACATTACACTAGAGCCTACACAGTCTGCTCAGAACTACATGATTCAAGCTGATAGCACGGAAGGTAGCCTACAAAACGACTGGTTGATCATGGCTGCAAAAGCGGCGATTCAAGCCAACGAATTGGATCAAGCAGAGTTGCTTATCAAGCGACTTGGCCGCCAGCAATTGACCGAAGTTCAACAAGCTGAATGGCAACTGGCTCGAGCGACCATACAACAAAAGCAAGGCAATTACTCTCAATTGCTGCAAACGTTGAACTTCCAATCATGGTGGAAGCTGCCAAGTGAGCAGTGGAAAGACTACTACCAATTGCGTGCTGACGCTTATCAAAGTCTGAACCAACCGTTCGAAGCAAACCGTCAGCTCGTAGCTCAAGGTCAATATGCTTCATCCGCAGAACAACGTGAGATCTCTAGCCGAATTTGGATGAATTTTGGCAGCTATTCTGAAAACGAATTAACGTCATTGCAAACAGCGCCAAATGAAGATGTGCTGGACGGGTGGCTGCAATTAGCTATCTACGCCAAAACACTTTCAAGTAACTTACCTCAATTACAAAACACCTTAGAGCGCTGGTTAGACGAAAATCCATCACACCCAGCTGCGGTTTATACGCCAGCAGAAATCCAAAATATCTTGTCGCTGGATATTGTGAAACCAAACAATACGGCGCTGTTGTTACCACTAACCGGTAAATTTGCACCGCAAGCTCAGTTGATCCGTGATGGTTTCATCTTCGCAATGATGAATGATGATGTACGCGACCCAAGTGCAACGTTAACCGTAATTGATACTCACGCGTACAGTGCAGACCAAATCAAACAGCGCTTAATCAATGAGAATATCGACTTTGTTGTGGGACCACTACAGAAAGAAAACGTTGAGAAACTGCAAGCAACACTAGATGGCTCAGAAACTGGTGTGAAGATCCCAGCACTGGCATTGAACATCCCAGAGGAAGTTCAACCAGGAACAGACATGTGTTACCTAGCACTGTCTCCAGAGCAAGAAGTCGCACAAGCGGCGAAGTACCTTTTCAATCAGGGCTACCAATTCCCAATGATCTTGGCTCCGAATGGCGCCTACGGTCAGCGTGTGGTTGAAGCCTTCAATGAAGAGTGGCGCAAGTACAGCTCAAATAAAGTGGCTTCGAGCTACTTTGGCGATAAACGTCAGTTACAGAAGAACATTAACAATGTATTCGGTCTACAAGAGAGCCAGCAGCGTATAGCCCAAATGCAGTCACTGATGCGTATTTCTTTAGAGAGCCCACCACGCAGTCGTCGTGATGTCGATGCGGTTTACATTGTCGCACGAAGCTCTGAGCTAACACTGATTAAGCCCTTTATTGAAGTAGCGATTAACCCAGATGCGAAGCCGCCAAAACTGTTCTCAAATTCACGCAGTAACAGTGGTGGTGCAACGTATGAAGATCTATCTGGTGTGGCTTACAGTGACATTCCAATGTTGATCAACCCTGACCCTACCGTTATGGCAGAAATGAACGAGTTATGGTCAGATCAATCCAACATGGAAAAACGTTTAGAAGCACTTGGTATGGACGCCTATAAGCTCATTGGTGAGTTACCACAGATGAAGCTTCTGCCGGGTTACTCAGTAAGCGGCCAAACAGGTGTACTTAGCATTGACAACAACTGTGTTGTGCAACGCGAGCTAGACTGGGCCGAGCGTGGGGCTCTTTAGCAAGCGACAAATCGGTGATCAATACGAAACCCTGGCGAAGCAATATTTGCAGCGTCAGGGTTTACGCTTTATAGCTCAAAACTTTCTGACCAAAGTCGGCGAAATTGATTTAATCTTCCAACAAGGTGAAACTATCGTCTTTGTTGAGGTCAAATATCGTAATAATGATCGCTTTGGCTCAGCAGCAGAGATGGTCACTCGCGCAAAAATGCGTAAACTAGTCAAAACAGCCCAAATTTGGCTAAGCCAGCAAAAACGTATGGCACAAAATATAGATTATCGGTTTGATGTGGTCGCCATTCACGACAGTGGTAGAGACATTAACTGGATACAAAATGCAATCTCTGAAGGATAAACGATGCTAGACAGCATTAAAGACAGTTTTACAGAAAGTATTCAAATTCAAATTGCGGCAGCAGAAGCGCTGCCAGATGCCATCACTCACGCCGCTCAAGCAATGGTGTCGAGCCTGCTCAATGGCAACAAGATCCTATGCTGTGGCAACGGTGGCAGTGCTTCGAACTCGCAACAGTTTGTCTCTTGCCTTTTGAACCGATTCGAAACTGAACGCCCTAGCCTTCCAGCAATGGCTTTAACAGCAGACAACACAACATTGACTGCTGTAGCGAACGATTACCACTACCAAGAGATATTCTCTAAGCAAGTACGCGCATTTGGTCAACCGGGCGATATCTTGTTGGCGATCTCAACCAGTGGCAACAGCAAAAACGTCATTAAAGCAATGGAAGCCGCAGTAACTCGCGACATGACGATCATTGCTTTTACGGGTAAAGATGGTGGTGAAATGGCTGGTCTACTGGGTGAGCACGACGTTGAAATTCGTATTCCATCCCACCGTACAGCGCGCATTCATGAAGTTCATATGGTGACACTTCACTGCCTGTGCGATCTAATCGACCAAGTGCTTTTCCCAGCTCACGAAGAATAATCCAGATTGAGAGTTTAGAATTATGATACGTAGTCTTGTCATTTTATGTGCAGCACTCAGTATGAGTGGTTGTGCAGGTTTATTTATTGCCGGGGCAGCGACAACTGCCAATATCGTCACTGATACGCGAACCACCAAAGAGATTTGGCAAGACAACAACATCGAATTCGAAGTTGCGGCCATCGGTAACAAAGCCCCCTTCAAAGGCAAGGCTCGTATCGTCGCTAGCGCATACAACGGAACGGTTGTTCTAATGGGACAAGCACCGACTCAAGAGCTCATCAATGAGTTTGAAAATCGAGCACGTGAAGTTGATGGCGTTGAGAACATCCATAATCAAATTAAACAGAAAGAGCCACTGAGCGTAACTCAAATCAGCAACGACAGTTGGATTACCACAAAAGTAAAATCCGCCTTGTTGACTGACAGCGATCTAAACGGTGTGAAAGTAAAAGTCATTACCGAAGACAGCGACGTATTCTTATTTGGTTACGTGACACCTGAGCAAAGTCAGAAAGCAACTGATATCGCACGAAACATTTCTGGAGTAAAACAAGTCATTAAAGGGTTCCAATACGGCGATGAAAAACCACTCGAAGTGGAAGAGTCCGAAGTGGTGAAAAGCCAAGAAGCTGAAGTCAGTGACTTGAATACCACAACAAAAGCAACGCCGATAGAAGAAACTGACGTGAATTAGTGTTGCAGCGTAGATAAATGAAAAGAAAAAAGCAGCGTAAACGCTGCTTTTTTTATTTGATAACTCTTAAGCTTGGTCTGCCTTTCGGGCGAGGCGTTTCTTCCTCTTCCGATTCGGTTTCCGCAGCCTCAGAAGGCTCATCGCTTACGGTAGAGAACGTTGGAGATACATCTTCCTCAACAATCCCTTCTTCTTCGATGTGAGTGTAAGCTTCTTCAGGCTCAAACATAGTCCCAGCGCCATTCTCGCGAGCATAGATAGCTTGAACAGCATACACTGGCACGATAACGGAATGCGGGCGACCACTAAAGCGGGCTTGAAAGGTAATCGCATCATTACCCAACTCTAGATGACCAACAGCACGTGGAGCAATATTCAAGATGATTTGACCATCTTGAATAAACTCAACTGGTACACGCACACCTGGCATAGTTGCATCTACAACCAAGTGCGGAGTTAAGTCGTTGTCTACTAGCCAATCGTAAAATGCACGAAGCATATACGGACGGCGAGCAGTCATTTTAGCAATATCCATAACAAGTAAACTGAACCGTTAATTAGCGAACTAGGCGCATTTCACGTTCAGCTTCTGTTAGAGAAGCTAGGAATGAATCACGTTCAAACACGCGGTTCATGTAAACCTTGATTTCTTTTGAGCCAGGGCCAACAAGATCAATACCTAGTTGAGGTAGACGCCACAATAGTGGTGCTAGGTAACAATCGATTAGGCTGAACTCTTCACTCATGAAGTATTCGTACTCAGCAAAGATAGGCGCTAGAGTCAGAAGATCATTACGTAGTTTAGTACGCGCTTTTTCTGATTCTTCCGCGTTACCCTTAACCACTTTTTCAGCGAGTGAGTACCAGTTACGTTCGATACGGTACATCATCAAACGGCTGTTACCACGAGCTACTGGGTAAACAGGCATTAGAGGTGGATGAGGGAAACGCTCGTCCAGGTACTCCATGATGATTTTTGAATCGTAAAGAGCTAGCTCACGGTCAACAAGAGTTGGCACTGATCTGTATGGGTTTAACTCTACAAGCTCAGCAGGAAGGTTTGCTTCATCTACAAGCTCAACTTCAACGCTTACGCCTTTTTCAGCTAGTACGATGCGAACCTGATGGCTATACAAATCTGATGCACTCGAGAAAAGAGTCATCACAGAACGTTTATTGGCAGCTACAGCCATGGAGCCCTCCAGTACACTTACAAATAAAAATAATGGAGGCGCTAGCCTCCATTATTCGTCAATTAAAATTGGGAATTAGCACGGTATGATAGCACAATTAATGCACATCACGCCAATACTCTTTCTTGAGCAACACGACAACGATAGTTAATAGAACTAGGAAGCCCATTACCCACCAGCCAATTGCATGACGTTCTAGTTGAACAGGGTCACCGGAGTACACCAAGAAGTTCACGAGGTCGCCGACTGCTTTGTCGTATTCGCCAGAACTTAGCTCACCAGTACCGCTGGTTTGTGTGCCAACAACGACTTGTACTTCTTCACCATCTACGATTTTAGTGCCGTAAACTGGCATAGGAATACCTTGAAGCTCTTCAAGCACATGCGGCATACCAACACTTGGGAATACAATGTTGTTCACCCCAAATGGACGAGATGGGTCAACATAGAAAGAACGCAGGTAAGTGTATAGCCAATCTGCACCACGAACTCGAGCAACCAAAGTTAAGTCTGGTGGCGGAGCACCAAACCAGTCAGCCGCTTGCTTCGCAGGCATTGCATTTACCATTAGATCACCAACCTTTGCTTCTGGATCGAAGATCAGGTTTTCTTTCATTAGATCAATCGGAATATCCAAGTCTGTCGCAACACGCTCGTAACGCTGGTATTGCGTTGAGTGACAAGCAAAACAGTAGTTCATGAATAGTTTCGCGCCATTTTGCAGCGAAGCCTTATCCGTTAAGTCCACGTTCGCCTTATCTAACGGAACGTTGGCACCCGCTGCCATAACAAGAGACGGCAGCATAGCAAATAGAATTACAATCCACTTCTTCATTTGAATGTCACCCTCTCTGGTAATGGTTTGGTTGCTTCATTTTTGCTGTAGAAGAACAGCAATACAAAGAACATGAAGTAACACAAGCTAAAGATCTGAGACAGAATCGTGTACAACGGCGTTGCCGGCAATGCACCCAAAATACCCAGAGCAATAAAGGCGATAGTGAATTGAATAATATTAAATAGATGGATCTTACTACGGTAACGGTACGAACGTACTTTACAGCGATCCAGCCAAGGAAGAACAAACAGCACCACAATAGACGCGCCCATTAGGATTACACCCAACAGTTTGTCTGGAACCGCACGCAAGATTGCGTAAAACGGTGTGAAGTACCATACCGGAGCAATGTGCTCAGGTGTCTTCAATGGGTTTGCTGCCTCAAAGTTAGGCGGCTCAAGGAAGTACCCACCCATTTCTGGGTTGAAGAACAATACATAACAGAAGAAGAACAAGAAGCCAGCAACACCAACAAGGTCCTTAACCGTACCGTATGGATGGAAAGGAATTGAGTCGATGATGTCGTATTTCTTCGTGTAGTATTCGTGGAACTTAAATTGCGTATTGTAATCGTCACCCATAGAGCCTTTTGGTAGCTTCGTTTCGATACCATCAGGGTTGTTAGAGCCGACTTCGTGCAGGGCCAGTACGTGTAGCACAACAAGAAGAAGCAGAACGATAGGTAGTGCAATTACGTGTAGTGCGAAGAAACGGTTTAGTGTTGCACCTGAGATGATGTAGTCACCACGGATCCAAAGCGTTAGGTCGTCGCCAATAACAGGAATCGCACCAAATAGAGAAATGATTACTTGGGCACCCCAATATGACATCTGACCCCATGGTAGTAGATAACCCATGAACGCTTCTGCCATTAGAACCAAGAAGATCAACATACCGAAGATCCACAGTAGCTCACGAGGCTTTTGGTAAGAACCGTAGATCAGACCACGGAACATGTGTAGGTACACAACGACAAAGAACGCCGAAGCGCCAGTTGAGTGCATGTAACGCAATAGCCAACCGTACTCAACATCACGCATGATGTATTCGATAGAAGCAAACGCGCCATCGCCAGACGGAACGTAGTTCATCGTTAGCCAAATACCGGTAAGAATCTGGTTAACAAGTACCAACATTGCCAAGGAACCGAAAAGGTACCAAAAGTTGAAGTTCTTTGGCATTGGGTATTCAGACAAGTGCTTTTTATAAGCATTCATCGCTGGAATACGTTTTTCTACCCAGTCTAATATCGCTTGCATTATGCATCTCCCTCATCAACACCGATCATGAGCTTGGTGTCGCTCAAGTACATGTGCTTAGGAACGACCAAGTTCAGTGGCGCTGGAACACCCTGGAACACTCGACCAGCCATATCAAACTTAGAACCATGACAAGGACAGAAGAAGCCCGACTTAACGCCTTGTACTTGTTCTGAGAACGTATCTGGTAGGTAAGTAGGTGAACAGCCCAAGTGAGTACAGAAACCAACCGCCACAAAATACTCAGGTTTGATCGAGCGGTACTCGTTCTGAGCATAAACTGGTTGTTGTTCCATTTCTGATTGCGGGTCACGAAGCTGACCATCAATACTCTTAAGATTATCGACCACTTCTTGAGTTCGGCGTACTACCCATACAGGCTTACCCTGCCACTCAACACGGACCATTTGGCCTGGTTCAATTTTACTGATATCCACTTCCACCGGCGCGCCAGCAGCTTTCGCTTTGGCACTCGGGTTCCATGATTTGATAAAAGGAACGGCGACGGCAGCTGCCCCTAAGCCACCAACAACTGCCGTTGTAGCGGTTAGAAAACGCCTGCGACCGTTATTTAAAGGCGCGTTGCTCATCCAAACATTCTCCCATTTGCTCCCTTTGGATCGTTATTATTCCGCTTATAAGAGCATGGCTAACAAATTATGAATTTAGTTCTATTTATTGGGGGGAAATGATAAAGAAAACCCTACTTTTTGACAAGATAAAGCTACCTTTTTGTAACATTTGTGAGGCAAATCGCCCACGCCGTCACAAAAGCGGCAAAATTATAAAAAATAGATGTGATTTGTAACAAGAAAGCGAAACGAATAACGACTAAAAACAAGAGCTAACACCTTTTATTTCGGTTGTTTTCAGCGGATTAAGCAGAAAGATATTTCAAGAATGTGAAGGTACTCTCCACTTTTATCATGTGCGATTTGTAGCACGAATAAATTGCATAAAGCAGTACATAAGACAAACAAATGTTGCCAGGATATTAAGGAGAGATGCTGAAGCGACGGGAAACAAAAAACAGACGTTTAACTGAGGTTATAAAAACAGAAGGCTATAAAAACAAAAAGCTCGGCATATAGCCGAGCTTTGGTACACAGTATCCAGAGAAACTCTGGAAAAGCATAATTTCCAGTAAGAGGAAATTAACGCTTAGAGAACTGTGGACGACGACGTGCTTTACGTAGACCAACTTTCTTACGTTCAACGCAACGAGCGTCACGAGTAACGTAACCAGCTGCACGTAGAGCAGGACGGAAAGACTCATCGTACTCCATAAGAGCGCGAGTGATACCGTGACGGATAGCACCAGCTTGACCAGAAATACCGCCACCTTTAACAGTAACGTATAGGTCTAGCTTCTCAGTTAGTTCAACTAGCTCAAGAGGTTGTTTAACAACCATGCGAGAAGTTGGACGACCGAAGTACTCATCAAGGCTACGCTTGTTGATTACGATGTTGCCGCTGCCTGGTTTGATGAAAACACGCGCAGCTGAGCTTTTGCGACGGCCAGTGCCGTAGTATTGATTCTCTGCCATTTTCGAAATCCCCAATTAGATGTCTAGTACTTGTGGTTGTTGAGCAACATGGTTGTGCTCAGCGCCCGCGTAAACTTTAAGCTTACGGTACATAGCACGGCCTAGAGGACCACGTGGAAGCATGCCTTTAACTGCTAGCTCAAGAACCATCTCAGGTTTACGATCGATCAACTTTTCAAAAGTGATAGATTTTAGACCACCTGGGAATTCAGAGTGACGGTAGTACACTTTGCCTTTAGCTTTGTTGCCAGTTACAGCAACTTTCTCAGCGTTGATAACGATGATGTAATCACCAGTGTCAACGTGAGGAGTGTACTCAGCTTTATGTTTGCCACGTAGGCGAGATGCAATTTCACTTGCTAGACGGCCAAGAGTTTTACCCTCTGCGTCTACAACATACCAGTCGCGTTTTACAGTTTCTGGTTTAGCAACGAAAGTTTTCATGCTAATAATAACCCGTTAATTAAATTTTAAACTTTAAAGGAACACAGTATTGTGTTCCCACACTGTCTAAGAGCCCAGTCATCACCCCTTCGAGTCGTTGGTTCTCTCGACCTTCTATGCCGAAATAACTTCGATATTCAGGTCTGCAGTAACGGTGGGTCGCAGGATTATAGAGAAGAGCGAAGAAAAAATCACCTTTTTTTGCGCCAAATCACTAATTTTTTCTTCACTTTTTTAAGATGAGTTGCTGTTTTTTACGCCAGATGCTCTCTCGCTAGGTATTCGCGACTCTGCATCTCAGTTAATCGAGACAAACAACGCTTAAACTCAAATTCCAGTAGCCCATCGCTATAAAGCGCCTCCATCGCCACTTCGGCGGAAATGATTAATTTCACGTTTCTCTCGTAAAACTCATCGACTAACGCAATAAAGCGCCTTGCTGCATCATCGACTTTACGGTCCATCTGCATCACGTCCGCAAGCAATACGGTGTGGTAGATTCGAGACAGCTCAATGTAATCATTTTGGCTACGCGGAGTTTGGCACAACTGAGCAAAAGAAGCATGCAACACACCATCACTGGCCTCAATCACTGCAATTTCACGATGATTCACTTCAATCGTATTCGTTGCGGCTTTTCTTTCCCCAATCAGCTGTTGGTAGTATTGATTAAGGTTAACGGACGCTTGCTCATCAAGTGGGTAATGGTAAATTTCAGCTTGCTCTAGGGTTCTTAAACGGTAGTCCACACCACTATCGACATTGAGCACATCACAACGCTCTAAGATCATGGCAATTGCTGGCATGAAACGTGCTCGTTGCAAACCATTGCGATATAGATTTTGAGGTTCAATATTCGAGGTCGCGACCAAAATCATTTGACGTTTAAACATCTCTTGAAGCAACGTCGCTAAGATCATTGCATCGGTAATGTCTGAAACGAAAAACTCATCAAAACAAACAATATCTGATTCTTTCTTAAACAAGTCTGCTACTTTAGAAAGCGGATTTTCTACATCACCTAAACGCCTTAATTCATCATGTACTCGGTACATAAAGCGATGAAAATGCACCCTCATTTTCCTTTCTGTTGGTAAGGCGTCAAAAAAGGCATCCATAAGGTAAGTTTTACCGCGCCCTACACCTCCCCAAAAGTACAGTCCTTTAGGAGGTTCTGGCATTTCGACTTTTTTACCTAGTAACTTTTGCCAAGTGCTAAGCTGAGGAATAGGTGCTGACTGAAAGTCGGCGATGGCATGGAAAAGTTCATCTAAAGCGACGACCGCGCTATATTGCGCTTCATCACGTTGGAATCCATGCTTGGCTATGTCTTGTTGGTATCGTTTTAATGGTGTCATGGCACTGGGTCGTATCAGAGGTACAGAGAAATTTTGTCACCTCGGGGTCAGTATTAGGAATAGAGAGATGTGGATATCAGTCCCCGAAGACATACCGCTATTTTTCTTTATCGGCTGTTCAAGCCATAGTAACATGGACAAGCACCGCGTGTAACTAAGTAGTAAAAGACTTGTTAAAACAACTATAAGGAGCAGTTATGCCTTGGATTTATGCCATTGTGGGTTTGCTGGTCGGTACAATCGTAGGCGTAGTCATTAGTAGACTAACCACCCCCGAATACAAAAAACAAAAGTCTGTGCAAAAAGAGCTAGAAGCAGCCAAATTTGAACTAGAGCAACAACGTCAAGAGCTGGTCGATCACTTTGCACAAACCGCAGAAATGTTGGATACGCTAGGTAAAGATTACACTAAGCTGTACCAACATATGGCAAAGACTTCATCAGAACTCTTGCCAAACTTGCCTGAGCAAGACAACCCATTCGACAAGAAAACGGCGATGTCTTCAGAGCAAATTGAAGAGCAACCATCTGAAGTCAATGAACAACCAAAAGACTATGCTAATGGCGCAACCGGCCTTTTGAAAGATAAAGAAAAAGAGATCATCGACGCACCTGAAGCCGTCACAGCAAAAGCCTCTTAATCTTCTCTCTTCTTCCTATTGGGTCAATACATATTCATTTCTTATCAATTTGTGTTGACCCTTTTTGAACTTTTCTTAAGCAACTCATCTCTAACTTGCAGTGACCTGCCACCCCGTTTCGATTATCCAGACCAATACTTAAACACATAATGGTTAGGATATTTCTTTTTGGCAGACTGGTTTCAAGAGGAGTTATTGGATGAAAAAACCGTTGCTTGCGTTAACCGTTCTATCTTTAAGCTTAAGTTCAATCATCACCCCAATCTCAGCTACGGCAGCACTTCCTTTAAGTGTTGATGGTGAGCAATTACCAAGCCTTGCACCCATGCTAGAAAAAGTGACCCCTGCGGTCGTCAGCATTGCGGTAGAGGGCAAACAGGTGCAAACCAGCCGTATTCCAGAACAGTTTCAGTTTTTCTTTGGCCCTGAATTTCCAACAGAACAAACTCGCGAACGTCCATTCCGAGGGTTGGGCTCAGGCGTGATTATTGACGCGAAGAAAGGTCAGATAGTAACAAACTACCACGTAATAAAAGGCGCAGATGATATTAGAGTTCGCCTTTACGATGGTAGAGAGTACGACGCAGAATTGGTTGGCGGTGACGAAATGTCGGACATTGCCTTGCTTAAATTAGAAAAGGCGAAAGACCTAACTCAAATTAAAGTGGCAGATTCAGACGCATTGCGTGTGGGTGATTTTACCGTGGCAATTGGTAACCCATTTGGTCTAGGACAAACGGTCACTTCTGGTATTGTTTCTGCACTTGGCCGAAGCGGCTTAAACGTGGAGAACTTTGAGAACTTCATTCAAACCGATGCGGCTATCAATAGCGGTAACTCTGGCGGCGCATTAGTGAACCTCAATGGCGAACTGATTGGTATTAATACCGCAATCCTAGGCCCAAATGGCGGTAATGTTGGTATCGGCTTTGCCATTCCATCCAACATGATGCAAAACCTAACGGATCAAATTCTAGAGTTTGGTGAAGTGAAACGCGGTATGTTGGGCGTTCAGGGTGGTGAAGTCACTTCAGAATTGGCAGAAGCACTAGGTTACGAGTCAAGCAAAGGCGCTTTTGTTAGTCAAGTGGTCCCAGACAGTGCCGCTGATAAAGCAGGCTTGAAAGCCGGAGACGTCATTGTTTCCGTCAATGGTAAATCGATTGATACCTTCTCTGAACTTCGCGCCAAAGTTGCAACACTAGGTGCTGGCAAAAAAATTGAACTTGGTGTGATTCGTGACGGTAAGAGCAAGAGTTTTGATGTCACTTTAGGCGAGTCTACCAACATCAAAGCGAAAGCTGAAACGTTACATGAGGGCTTAAAAGGTGCCGAGTTAAGTAACACGACACCAAACGATAAGATTCAAGGGGTCAAGGTGACCAGCGTGGTCGAGAACTCACCTGCAGCACAGTACCAACTTGAGCAAGACGATATCATCATTGGTGTGAACCGCAAACGCGTGAAGAACTTAGCGGAGCTGCGCGCCATCGTTGAGAAGCACAAAGGCGTGTTAGCAATCAATGTTCAACGTGGAGACCGCACGGTTTACTTAGTTATTCGATAATCCATCAACAAGAGCGATGAGTGCTTCTCCGTTTTATTCGAGAACACTCCTATACTTTACCTTGTATGTCATGGTTTTTTAAAAGGGCAAGGCAATCACGTCTTGCCCTTTTGTTATTTTTCAATGTAGTGCTATCCTTCTCTTTTCTATCCCAATCGGGCGCCCAATCATGGAGAGGTTATGCTTAGCTTTTTGTTACGTTCTGTCTTTTTAGGCTTAGCAACTGCCGTCATAGTGTTGCTCGCTGTCCCTTCTTTGCGTAGCAATGTCATTCCTGACGCCCTCGTTGATACACAACCGAGTAATATCGCCTCACTTGAAGTGTCTTTTAATCAAGCCGTGAGAAAAGCCGCACCTGCCGTAGTAAATATCTACAGCCGAAAATACGTTGAAAACGACCGCAGCAAGCTTTCTACACAAGGCTTGGGTTCCGGCGTGATCGTAAGTGAGAAAGGCTACATCATCACGAACTATCATGTAGTGGCGCAAGCAGACCAAATTGTTGTCGCACTTCAAGATGGCCGAGTGGCAGCCGCACAGTTGGTGGGGACTGACAAACGCACAGATATCGCGATTTTGCGTGTCGAAGGCTCTAACCTACCGGTTATCCCTCTGAACTCTGAATATAAGCCTCAGGTGGGCGATGTTGTACTGGCTATTGGTAACCCTTACAACTTGGGACAAACCACAACATTCGGCATTATCTCTGCGACAGGTCGTTCATCAATCAGTGATGGTCGACAAGCCTTTATTCAGACCGATGCAGCAATCAACGAGGGTAACTCTGGAGGTGCATTGGTGAACACCCAAGGTGAACTGGTCGGTATCAATACCGCGTCATTCCAACAAGCGACAGACCTTGAAACCTACGGTATCTCGTTTGCCATTCCGGCACCGCTCGCCAACAAGATCATGCAGAAGATCATCGCAGATGGCCGAGTAATCCGTGGCTATATCGGTATTGATGGCCAAGATATTAACGCCGTGACCGCTCGTCTATTGGGCAATGAACACATTGGTGGCATTGTCGTACTTGGCATTGATCCAAATGGCCCTGCAAGTGCTGCTGGCTTTGAGAAACAAGACATCATCATCAGTATCAATGGCACCAAAGTTCAAGGGCGACAAAGCGTTATGGACATTGTCACTGACTTGCGACCAGGAACGTCAGTCGACGTTGGGATTATCCGCAAGGGTAAAGAGATGAACGTAAAAGTCACCATCGCCGAAGACAAACAAGAAGCATAAAAAAATCCCAGCCATTGGCTGGGATTTTTGTTTGTGTGTTACTCGCTATCACTTGGCTCTTCTGAAGTGTCTGAGGCTCCCCCCATATCCACTTCAATACGCGTTACGCGCTGCAAGCCTCTCGGCAATAAGCTACCTCGGCGACCACGTTCACCACGGAAGTTTTCTAAGTCCGCTGGTTTCAATCCCAACTTGCGCTTACCGGCATACAACGTCAGAGAAGCACCTTGTGGCAATGCCATCAAGTGAGACAGAACCTCTTCGCGCTCTTTAGCTTTCGCCGCTGGAATATTGATGATCTTGTTGCCTTTACCTTTCGCCAATTGCGGCAGGTCTTTAATCGGGAACAACAGCATACGACCTTGGTTGGTAATTGCGAGAATTTCATCCGAATCCAAATCCGCAATCGTCTTCGGCGTCATCACCTCAGAGTTTGCAGGTAGCGTCACCAAGGCTTTACCGCTTCGGTTCTTAGACAGTAGCTCAGAGCCTTTACATACAAAGCCGTAACCCGCGTCAGAGCCAACTAGCCATAGCTGCTCATCTTCACCCATGATCA
Source organism: Vibrio sp. 10N.222.52.B12 (assembly GCF_002875385.1). Taxonomy (NCBI): domain Bacteria; kingdom Pseudomonadati; phylum Pseudomonadota; class Gammaproteobacteria; order Vibrionales; family Vibrionaceae; genus Vibrio; species Vibrio sp. 10N.222.52.B12. The sequence goes on from NZ_MDAW01000125.1 coordinate 84,966, forward strand.
CTTGGCGAATACTGCTACCAGCCGTGATGTTCAGGCGGCCAGTAATCGGCTCACCTTGGCTTCGCGCTGATGGTAGTGAGTGTGACTCTAATGAGTAGCTTCGGCCATCGCTACCGAAGAACACCGCTTGTTGGTTGCTCTTACCGCGAGCATGCGCAAGGTAGTTATCACCAGATTTATAGCTTAAGCCTTCTGCATCAACATCGTGGCCTTTCGCATGGCGAATCCAGCCTTTCTCTGAAAGCACCACTGTGATTGGCTCACTTGGTACTAGGTCACGCTCAGTCAACGCTTTTGCTTCTGCACGCTCAACCAATGGAGAGCGACGGTCATCACCGTATTTCTCTGCGTCCGCTTTAATCTCTTTCTTCAGTAGTGTGTTCAGACGACGCTCAGAACCAAGCAGCTGTTCTAGCTTCTCACGCTCTTTTTCTAGCTCGTCTTGTTCACCACGAATCTTCATCTCTTCTAGTTTTGCTAGATGACGAAGTTTAGTATCTAGAATCGCATCCGCTTGGATATCAGTAATACCAAAGCGTTCCATCAAGACCGCTTTTGGGTCGTCTTCAGTACGAATGATCTCAATCACTTCATCTAGATTTAGGTAAGCAACTAACAAACCTTCCAAGATGTGTAAACGAGCCATCACTTTGTCTAGGCGGTGTTGTAGACGACGACGCACAGTAGTACGACGGAACTCAATCCACTCAGACAGAATTTGTACCAGACCTTTCACTTGAGGACGGTTATCGAGACCGATCATGTTCAAGTTAACGCGGAAGCTGCGCTCAAGATCCGTTGAAGCGAACAAGTGATTCATCAACAAGTCACAGTCAACGCGGTTTGACTTAGGCACCACGACAATACGTGTTGGGTTCTCGTGATCCGATTCGTCACGAAGGTCGTCTACCATTGGTAGTTTCTTCGCGCGCATTTGGTTCGCGATTTGTTCTAGTAACTTCGCACCCGATACTTGGTGTGGCAGAGAGGTAATGACGATATCAGAACCTTCTTTGTGCCATACCGCACGCATCTTGATACTACCGCGACCGTTACGGTAAATCTTCTCGATATCCGCTTGTGGTGAAGTAATTTCTGCTTCCGTTGGGTAATCTGGACCTTTCACAAACTGCATCACATCCGGCAGTTCTGCTTTCGGGTTGTCGATTAAGTGGATGGTTGCATCTGCCACTTCACGAACGTTGTGAGGCGGAATATCCGTCGCCATACCAACCGCGATACCGGTTACACCGTTTAGCAGGATATGAGGCAGACGCGCAGGCAACATTTGTGGCTCTTTCATCGTGCCATCAAAGTTTGGTTGCCATTCAACCGTGCCTTGACCTAACTCGCCTAGTAGAACTTCAGCAAACTTGGACAGTTTTGCTTCGGTATAACGCATTGCAGCGAATGATTTCGGGTCATCTGGCGCACCCCAGTTACCTTGACCATCTACCAATGGGTAACGGTAAGAGAATGGCTGAGCCATGAGTACCATCGCTTCGTAACACGCTGAGTCACCATGCGGATGGTATTTACCCAGTACGTCACCAACGGTACGTGCTGATTTTTTATATTTCGCTGATGCCGAAAGACCAAGCTCTGACATTGCGTAAATGATGCGTCGTTGAACCGGTTTTAGACCATCACCAATGTATGGCAATGCGCGATCCATGATTACGTACATCGAGTAGTTCAGATAAGCGTCTTCAGTGAACTTGCGCATTGGCAACTGTTCAACGCCATCATAAGTAATTTCTGTAGACATCCGTTAAACCTCTGCCATATCGCCATTGCTTTGTAGCCAAGTGCGACGGTCATCTGCTCGTTTTTTACCAAGCAACATGTCCATCATTTCCATGGTCGCCGCAGAATCATCGATGGTTAACTGAACCAGACGTCGCGTATTTGGATCCATGGTAGTTTCGCGCAACTGAAGTGGGTTCATCTCACCCAGACCTTTGAATCGTTGCACGTTGATTTTGGCTTTCTTCTTCGACAAGCGCTCTAATACGCCATCTTTTTCGTCATCATCGAGGGCATAGAATACTTCTTTACCACAGTCGATACGGTACAGAGGCGGCATCGCTACATAGATATGACCAGCTTCAACCAGCGCACGGAAGTGACGTGTGAACAGTGCACACAATAGCGTTGCGATGTGCAGACCATCCGAGTCCGCATCGGCAAGGATACAGATCTTACCGTAGCGAAGGCTGTCTAGGTTGTCGCTGTCTGGGTCGATACCCAAAGCAACTGAGATATCGTGCACTTCTTGAGAAGCCAAAACTTGGTCTGCAGAGACTTCCCACGTGTTTAGGATCTTACCGCGCAGTGGCATCACCGCTTGGAACTCACGATCACGAGCTTGTTTGGCAGAACCGCCCGCCGAGTCACCCTCTACAAAGAAGATTTCTGTGCGGTTTAAGTCTTGTACTGAACAATCCGTTAACTTACCAGGCAGTGCAGGACCAGATGCTACCTTCTTACGTACAACCTTTTTGCTCGCACGCATACGACGATGCGCGTTCGCGATACAAACTTCAGCAAGTTGCTCTGCAAGTTGTGGTTTTTCGTTCAACCAAAGGCTGAATGAATCTTTCACTACACCAGATACAAACGCAGCGGTTTGACGAGAAGACAAACGCTCTTTAGTCTGACCGGCAAACTGTGGATCTTGAATCTTAACCGACAGGACGTATGAACAACGGTCGAAGACATCATCGCCAGTTAGTTTTACGCCACGAGGCAACAAGTTACGGAATTCACAGAACTCACGCATTGCATCAAGCAAACCTTGGCGAAGGCCGTTTACGTGTGTACCACCTTGCGCCGTCGGGATAAGGTTCACGTAACTCTCGGTGATCATCTCGCCGCCTTCTGGCTGCCAGATCACGGCCCAATTTGCTGCTTCTGTTTCGGCTGAGAATTCACCAGTAAATGGCTCTTCTGGCAGAACGGTATAACCTTTCACACCTTCCGCTAGATAGTCTTTCAAACCATCTTCATAGAACCACTTGTAGTCTTTGTTGTTTACTTTATCTGTGAAAGTAATTTCTAGGCCAGGACAAAGTACTGCTTTCGCACGCAGGTTATTCACCAGACGAGTTACTGAGAAGTTTGCAGAATCAAAGTACTTAGCATCTGGCCAAAAATGCACACTGGTACCACGGTTACGACGACCACATGTGCCGACTACCGTTAGGTCAGAAACTTTATCGCCGTGCTCAAAAGCAATCTCATACACTTGACCATCACGACGTACGGTCACTTCCACACGCTTGGACAGTGCGTTTACTACTGAGATACCTACACCGTGTAGACCACCAGAGAACTGGTAGTTTTTATTGGAAAACTTACCACCCGCGTGAAGCTTACATAGGATCAGTTCAACACCTGAAACCTTCTCTTCTGGGTGGATATCAACAGGCATGCCTCGACCATCATCGATCACTTCTAGTGATTGGTCAGCATGTAGGATGACTTGTACTTTTGAGGCATGTCCGGCTAGCGCTTCATCGACACTGTTATCGATAACTTCTTGGCCCAAGTGGTTTGGGCGCGCTGTATCCGTATACATCCCTGGTCGGCGACGTACTGGCTCTAAGCCATTCAGTACTTCAATGGCACCAGCATTATATTGTTCAGTCATAATACGGAATTGTTCTCAAAGTTTACTTGTAACCCGAGCCTCACCGATGGGTGAGCGATACTCGAGAAACGAAAAAGCTACCCCGTCAGCACCCTTCTCATTGATCGGTCATGCATAACAAAGTAGTCAGGGCTTTACACCCCTAAGATCTTTTCGGCAAAACATAGTCGGAAAGCATACCCGCTATGTCAAGAAACGGTTGGATATATCAATAAAAACTATGAGCCTATTCCAATCGCTCTAGAAATCACAAATTTAAGAATTTAATGATTTGAGCAGGATAACGCTCAAAGCCAATAAAACTGTGATCACCGCCTTCTTCTACGGTTTTCTTAGCATCGGTAAATTTCTCTACCGCTTGGCGATAATCCAGAACCTCATCTTCTGTTTGCTGTAACAGCCAGAAAGATTGAGGCGACGCGATGGTTTTTACATCAAGAGCTTTCAGCTCGTCAATATGACAAGCTTCAAGTGTATAGGTTTCGTGCGTGTATGGGTTAGTTTGCTCCCCCAAATAGTCAACCAACAGCTCATAAGGCTTAACCGCAGGGTTAACCACGACCGCACGAAAACCAAATTGCGCGTTCAACCACGTAGACATGTAGCCCCCCAGAGAGCTGCCCACTAAACCAATGTTATAGTCACCTTTATATTGCTCAACAATGTCTAATAGACATTGAGCGGCAAGCTGTGGAAAGCATGGCAATTGAGGCACAACAACTTTAATGTCTGGGCGCTGCTGTTCACAGTACTCTTTCATCAAATTCGCCTTCATTGAAAGTGGCGAACTGTTAAAACCATGGATATACAGTAGTAGCGCCGGTTTGCTCATAAAAGCCTCACAGAAGAAAAAGTAAGCCCGAACATAAAGTTCGGGCGTGATATTTGGTTAGTAGCCGTTTGAGGTAAAGTCTGGCTGAAACTGCCCATCCGTCAGGCGATTAACCTCAGTAGAAATGTCACCACTCGGGTGAAGTTCTAATTCTCGCCACCCTGGGCACTCTGTGTCTAACGCAAAGTCATCGGAGTTCGGCTTAAACTGCACACAGGTTGAAGGCGTTGCCATCACTCGAATACCATTATAAAGAACATTCATGTCTTGGTGCACATGACCACATAAAATGCCCTTTACGTTCTCAAAACGGTCTACAACTTGCCAAAATGCCTCAGCATCCTTCAGTGTATGCTGGTCAAGCCAAGCACTACCAACTAACAACGGGTGATGGTGCAATAACACAAGTGTGTGTCGGTCTGGGTAGTCAGACAACTTTTCTTCTAATAGGGAAAGTTGCTGATCACTTAAACGCCCATGAGGCACGCCCACAACTTGTGAATCTAGCAAGATCAACTGCCAATGTTCACCTAGCAAAAGGTGCTCAACAGATTGAATTTGAGGTGATGGTAGAACCGTCCCCATGTTTGGTTTGAAGTCGTGATTGCCAGGCAACCAAAAACACGCTTTCTCCAGCGGCGCAATACCCTCGGCAAAACGCTGGTAAGACTCGGCACTGTGATCTTGTGAAATATCACCCGTCGCCAAGATGTATTCAAACTGCACTTGACGATGAAGAACTTCTTTCACCACGGCTTCAAAGCTGTCGGCGGTTCTTACGCTCAGCAAACTGCCCTCATCTGCGGCAAACAGATGAGTATCCGTGATTTGTATAAGCTTTATGCTGTCACTAGATGATTGCAAAATGAAAACCTGATTCGTCCACTATTTAATTTTTTGTTATTTTCCCTTAGTGACGTGACAATCAATTGAAGGCAAGTGGCGATCGACTAATGCCACTTCGTAAACAGAACGTCAGCCATTCACCAAGGAACGTATTAAGTTGATGTTTTTCATCTTTCTGCATCAACTGGTCGTTGGGATAATCATATTTAGCTTTGATGCGAGAGAACTCTCCGCTTGAGCATACTTCAGCAACTCTTGCATCGTGATAAAGCCTGACAGACATCGTCGGTAAAGGAAACACCGGCATCTCATCACTCTGACATATCTCAACAACTGTGGTGTATTTTGTGATTTCATTCACGGTCAGTTGGTAAACCATGTTCGCTGCTTGATAACAACGAATATCACCAACTTCGGCAGAAGCAGGCAGCAAAGCATTGAGCTTAGCGTAGTTGGTCTCATAGGTTCTCATCAGACCCGCTAAGTCAACATGGTATCGCTGTTTTACCGCTACTTGTGCCATTACTTATTCTCCACCGATTGGGGAAACTCCCCATTGTGATTTCAATTCTTGATGGTTAAGTTGTAACCATTGCAATGCAATGATAGAAGCACCATTTTCGAATTTTCCATCCTTCACCCATTGATACGCCGTTTCGCGACTCAGTACATGAACACGAATATCTTCATTCTCATAGTCTAAACCATGAATGCCATGCGCTTTAGTTGCATCCACTTCTCCAATGAACACATCTAATTTTTCCGAGCAACCACCAGAAGAAGGGTAATAAGAAGTAACCGAGGTGACGCGTCCCACTTGGATCCCTGCTTCCTCTTCTGCTTCTCGACGAATCACTTCTTCAGCGGACTCATCACGGTCTATCATTCCTGCAACAATTTCGAATTGCCAAGGAGATGAATGTTCCAATGCCCCAACTCGGATCTGTTCAATGATCACAACTTGATCAGTCACAGGATCATACGGGAGCATGGCCGCAGCATGACCACGTTCGAACATTTCTCGTTCGACAATCCCACTCCAACCACCAGCAAATAACCTATGCTTAAAACGGTATTTCACCATTTTAAAGAAACCTTTAAACACGGTTTCCTTTGAGATTATTTCCACATCTTGGGGAGTAAAATCATTTTGTTGCTTGTCACACTGTTGCATTCAACACCTCTCTGAGTGAATCTTGTAGTTTACTCATTGTTATTCGCTTGCTCAAAGGACTTGGCTCAACTTTTTGTACAATAGTTATAAATTATTTTAAGCCTTTCTCAAAAATTTATTGCACAGGTGGATAATTACGTGTAAAAAAGTGCAAAGTTTAGAGTAAATATCGTCCAAATTGAGTTAAACTACTGAGAATTAACCAATCTATTGACCGCGGGAATGGAAAATGAAAAAACTGCTTCCACTATTTATCAGTGCAGCGCTAGGCAGTATGAGCACAGCAGCATGGGCAGACTCCCTTGCTGAAATTTATGACTTAGCAAAACAAAATGACCCACAATTGCTCAGCGTAGCAGCGCAGCGTGATCAAGCTTTTGAAGCAATCAACTCTAGCCGCAGTGCCCTACTACCACAAATCAACTTAACCGCGGGTTATGACATTACACGTGGCGACAGAGATCAAGACTTAGGTGGTAAAGTATCGACGGACCAAAACGTCTTATCTGCTGGCGTTGGCTTTACACAAGAGCTGTACAACCGCGCGTCTTGGATTACCCTAGACACTGCAGAGAAAACGGCACGTCAATCAGATGCAACTTATGCAGCAACGCAACAAGGTTTGATCCTTCGCGTTTCTCAAGCTTACTTTGAAGTACTGCGTGCACAAGACAACCTAGTGTTTGTCCGTGCAGAGAAAGCCGCTGTTGGTCGCCAACTAGAGCAAACTAAACAACGTTTTGAAGTTGGCCTATCGGCAATTACTGACGTACATGATGCACAAGCACAATTTGATGCAGTATTGGCTGATGAAGTTCTAGCAGAAAACGATCTGATCAACAGCTACGAGTCACTACGTGAAATTACAGGCCAAGAACACAAAAACCTAAATGTTCTTGATACTGCTCGTTTCTCTGCAAGTCGTCCAAGCACACCAGCTGAAACACTAGTAGAAGAAGCAAAAACAACCAACCTAAGCCTTTTATCAGCACGTATTTCACAAGACATTGCGCGTGACAATATTTCGCTAGCGAGTTCTGGTCACCTACCAACGCTATCTCTGGACGGTGGTTACAACTACGCTGATACTGCGGAAAGCATTAACGATAATACAGCCGATGGCTTCAATGTTGGTGTAAACCTAGCCGTGCCACTTTACACAGGTGGTAGTACAACATCTGAAGTGAAACAAGCGGAATACAGCTACGTTGCTGCTAGTGAAAACCTAGAAGCTGAATACCGTAGTGTTGTGAAAGAAGTGCGAGCACAAAACAACAACATTAACGCCTCTATCGGCGCACTAAAAGCGTACGAACAATCTGTGGTTTCTGCACAGTCTGCACTTGAAGCAACAGAAGCTGGTTTCGATGTTGGTACTCGTACTATCGTTGACGTGCTAGACGCAACTCGTCGTCTTTACGATGCAAACAAAAACCTTTCAGATGCACGTTACAACTACATTCTTGCAGGTCTTCAACTACGCCAAGCAGTTGGTACGCTAAGTGAGCAAGACATCCTAGATGTAGACGCGGGCCTTAAGCCAGCAAAATAAACGTCTAAGTAACACGAAAAACGCCAGTTGATTTCAACTGGCGTTTTTTTTGGGCTAAGTAACCAAGCCAAGTGCGCTCTAGGCCCCTTCCCCTTCGAAGGGGAGGATTCGGAAGGGGTTGCTTCTCGATCTAATTGACGACACTGGTTTTCAATCAGACCGAGTATTCCCCCCCTCTAACTCCCCCTTGAAAAGAGGGAGGTCTGGAATACGTTTGTGGTTAGATGCACTCCTCCAAAAACAACAAAGGCCGCTCGAAAGCGACCTTTAATAATCAGTTTGTAGTAATCAGTTTGGCGAGCAAGGTATTAACCCTTACCACCTTTGATAGCGTTGATGATCTCGCTGGTTGAACAACCATCTTCAAAGTTCAGTACACGAACTTCACCGCCTGCAGCGATCACTTCTTTACCACCCGCGATCTCTTCTGGTTTGTAATCACCACCTTTCACCAATAAGCTAGGCAGCACTTCTGAGATCAAACGCTGTGGTGTGTCTTCACTGAACGGTACAACCCAATCAACCGCGCCAAGACCCGCCAAGACTGCCATACGACGATCTGTTGGGTTCACTGGACGACCTGGGCCTTTCAAGCGTTTCACTGAGTCATCAGTATTCACTGCAACGATTAGGCGGTCACCTAACTCAGCAGCATGATTTAGGTAAGAAACATGACCTGCGTGTAGAATATCGAAACAACCATTGGTCATCACAACCTTCTCGCCTTTTGCACGTGCTTTCTTCACGGCTTCAATCAGCGCTTGCTCTGAAATCACGCCGTAGTCTGTATCTTGACTGCCGTGAATAGCTTCAGCCAATTCAATCTCAGATAGTGTTGATGTACCTAATTTACCAACCACAACACCTGCGGCTGCGTTTGCTAGTGCACAAGCTTCTTCAAACGATTTACCAGCGGCTACCGATGCTGCTAATACAGAAATAACCGTATCACCCGCACCTGTTACGTCATACACTTCTTTCGCTTGTGTCGGTAGGTGGAATGGCTCTGCACCACGGCGAATCAATGTCATGCCGTTTTCGCTGCGTGTCACCAACAGAGCTTCAAATTCGAACTCTTCAACTAAAGCTAGCGCTTTTTCTACTAACTCTTGGTCAGATTTCACTTTGCCCACAACGTCTTCAAACTCTTTCATGTTTGGAGTCAGAAGGGTTGCGCCACGGTAGCGTTCGAAATCCGCCCCTTTAGGGTCAATAAATACGGGAATGTTTGCTGCGCGTGCTTTTTGGATGTACGCCTGTACATGCTCAAGCGAACCTTTTGCGTAGTCAGACATGATGACCGCTTTCACGCTTGGTAGCGCGGCTTCCATGCGAGACAATACAGGCTCTGCATCTGTGTTCTCGAACTTGTCTTCAAAATCCAAACGAATCAACTGTTGACCACGGCTCATGACACGCAGTTTAGTAATCGTTGGGTATTCAGGAAGCGCCACAAAGTCGCATTTTACTTTTAGCGAGTTCAGGGTTTCAGTCAGCACTTTCGCTGGCTCATCCATACCCGTTAGACCAACAATGTGAGCGTGACCGCCAAGTGAAGCAATATTCATTGCGACGTTCGCAGCACCACCTGGACGCTCTTCATTGTTTTCTACTTTCACAACAGGTACTGGCGCTTCAGGAGAAATACGTCCAGTCGGGCCATACCAGTAACGATCTAGCATGACATCGCCGATGATAAGCACACCAGCGCTGTTGTAATCAGGTAGAATTGGTTTCATTATTGGTCTCCAAAAATTAAATCGTGGTGAGTTTAACACAGCCTTTTTCTAGGCTGAACCTTGCACATGACTTCTGCTTAGGCAAACCATTGATTCCATGCTTGCTTCACCCACTCGCGCTCCGCAACAAACTTATCTTCCGCCACATCAGCATCCAAATTAAGTAAATTACGGCGATGAATCTCATCACGCATCAATGTGTATGCGCGAGTTAACTGCATCGCTTGATTTTCTTCCATAACACCCTGAGCAATCAAGGTTTCAAAAATTCTTACGTTATCGCACCAACGTATTAGTTTAGGCTTACTGTGACTGTAGTTGAGCACAAGGTATTGAGCGAGAAATTCAACGTCGGTAATACCGCCCTTATCCTGCTTAAGCATAAAGCGCTCAGACTTTTTCCCGCCAAGGTGATCACGCATTTTTTCCCGCATATCGACCACCTGCTTCTTCAGCGTATCTTGGTCACGCGATTTACACAGCACATCATGGCGCGTGTTATGGAAAGCTATCGCTAATGGTTCGTCACCATAAATCATGCGAGCACGTACTAACGCCTGATGTTCCCAAGTCCACGCATCTTGATGTTGATAATCATCAAATGCATCGGTCGGGCTTACCAGTAATCCTGATGCGCCAGAAGGACGTAAGCGAGTATCCACTTCGTACAGAATGCCTGATGCAGTGCGGGTCGAGAAAATATGAATGATGCGCTGTGCCAAACGAAGGTAAAACTGACGACCGTCGATTTCTTTCTTACCATCGGTATACACATTCACCGGACAATCGTGCATAAACACAATGTCGAGATCTGAGTTGTAGCCCAATTCCCAACCACCAACTTTCCCATAACCAATCACAGCAAAACCTTTACCTTCACGATCTTTTACGTGTGTTGGTTCACCATACTTTTCCGACACTTGTAGCCAAGCTTGGTTCACTACCGCTTCTACGATGGCTTCAGCTAAGTAAGTTAAGTGGTCACTTACTTTCATCACTGGTAACACTCCAGCAATGTCTGCTGCAGCAATGCGGAGGATGCAAATCTGCTTGAACTGACGCAACGCCTCCATTTGCTGTTCCATATCATCCTCTGGAATACGAGCAAGGAAGTCGCGCAGCTCCGTTCGGTAGCTGTCGAGTGGGATTGGGTTATAAAGGTGCTGAGGGTCGATCAGCTCATCAAGCAGTATTGGGTAACGCGATAGCTGCTCGGAAATCATCGGACTTGCAGTGCACAGACGCACCAATTGCACCAATGCGGCTGGGTGCTCATCCAGCAATTCTAAATACGTAGTGCGCGTGCAAATGTTATGCAGCAAATGCAGAACTCGTGGCAGACCAAACTGTGCATCAGGATGGGCGAACACCGCATCGAAGACTTTCGGCATTAACTTAGTTAAGACTTCACGCCCACGTGGGCCAAGCGTTTTTTTCGCTAAGTCTGCCTTAAACTGCATGATGGTTTTAGCAAGCGCTTCCGAGTTCTCCGTTTTGATGTCTTCTTGCAACACATGTTCAAGCACATCTTGCTTGGTCGCCATGTCCCAAAGTTCATGGAAATGACGTGCGATGGTTTCCGTCTCGTCCTCTTCGTCATCACCAATTAAGTTCTCAAACACCTTATGTACGTTAGCCATATGCTGTTGAGTTTGAGCCATCAAATCATCCCAAGCATCAAATCGCATCGCAATGGCCAGTTTTAGGCGTTCATCATCGCAATCAGGCAAGGTTTGGGTTTGTTTATCGGCCATCGCTTGCAGCAAGTTTTCCAGCTTACGTAAGTATTTATAGGCCGTTTCTAAATTCTCGACTTCTGATGGGGTTAACTGGCCTAATTCACCAATGGCATTCAAGGTTTCTAGTAAACCACGACCTCGCAAAGAAGGCTCTCGACCACCACGAATTAACTGGAATACTTGAGCAATAAACTCAATTTCACGAATGCCACCAGCGCCTAATTTAATATTGTTACTCAAACCACGGCGACGTACTTCACTGCTGATCATCGATTTCATTCGACGCAGAGATTGAATCGCACTGAAGTCGATATAACGGCGGAACACAAATGGGCGCAGCATCTGGCGCAATTCTTGGTATTGCGGATACATTTCGCTGCCCATGACGCGTGCTTTGATCATCGCGTAACGTTCCCAGTCGCGCCCTTGCTCTTGATAATAATCTTCGAGAGCTGCGTAGCTCATGACCAAGGGGCCACTTTCACCAAACGGACGTAGACGCATGTCAACGCGGTAACAGAAACCATCAAAGGTTTGTTGGTCGAGCGCTTTAATGATGCGTTGACCCAAACGGGTAAAGAACTGTGCATTGGCAATACTACGACGTGCACCTTGCGTCTCACCATTTTCTGGATAGGTGAAGATCAAGTCGATATCGGAAGAAAAGTTCAGCTCGCCACCACCCAACTTACCCATACCGATGATCAGCATAGGTTGCGCTTCGCCTTCGGCATTGGTTGGGGTTCCCCACTCATTGCAACAAATCTTATATTGCCATTGGTAGGTCTCGAAGATCATCGCTTCTGCCAATTGTGATAAGTGACTAAGTGACTCTTCTAGCGTCCAAGTGTGGGTGAAGTCTTTCCACGCAATGTAGACCATTTCACGGTTGCGAAATTGGCGCAGCACACGGTGTCCAGCCATTTCATCTTGGCATTCCGCCAGAAGCTCTGCGAGGCGTACACGATAGGCTTGTTGTCGACTCCTTTCTGCCAGCATGCTTGGCAAGTTTTGTGCGAGTGTCTCATCACGATGAATCGCTTCGGTTATGAACTTACTTAACCCAGACACAAAACGAAATTGCTCAGCAATCTCGGTTGGCCATTGTTGAAAGTATCCCGCTTGCTCGGCGTTTTGAACCGCAGAATCCGCGACAGAAATCAGTGACGAAGGCAGCTGCATTTTTCTTCCTTGTTTGAAAAGCACTGTGATTAGGTGTTATCACTTATTTATACCAGAGTTAGCACAAATAAAAACGCCCACAAAAGGTTTGTGGGCGTTTTATCAAAGCTTGTTAGACTTAGACTTGGAAGGATTTAATCTTCTCATCTAACTCTTCGGCATTAGTTTGCATCATTTCAGACGTTTCAAGCAGCTCCGTTACAACAACAACAGATGCTTCCACCAACTCACGAACGTTAGTGAGGTTTTGGCTCATTTCTTCTGCGACGCTACTTTGTTGGCCTGAAGCCGTCGCAATCTGGAAGTTCATGTCGTTGATTTGTGTCACTTGACCCACGATGCCATCCAGTTCAGAGCCTGCATTGGACACCAACTCAACCCCTTCAGCTGCTTCAACCACGCTCTTTTCCATCAATTCGACGGCAGATTCAGCACTCGATTGAAGCTGTGTGATCATTTCTTGAATTTCAACGGTCGCTTGTTGTGTACGCTGGGCAAGGTTACGAACCTCATCCGCAACCACGGCAAAACCTCGACCTGCTTCACCTGCACGCGCCGCTTCAATCGCTGCGTTCAACGCAAGTAGGTTAGTTTGCTCTGAGATACCTTGAATAGTCCCTACTACACTACCAATCGCTTCTACGCGTTCTTCTACTTGGTTAACGGCACTTGCCGAAGACGCAATATCAGAAGAGAGTTCACTCATTTTAGACACGGTTTTTTGCAAGAACTGCTGGCCAGTCACCGCTTGAGTTGAAGCTTGCTCGGTTAAAGTTGACGCTGTTTGCGCATGTTCAGCTACAGTTTGTACGGTTGAAGACATCTCGCTCATGGCCGTCGCAAGCTGGTCGATTTCATTAAACTCTTCTTGTGCTGACTCTTTCGTCTCGGACATGCTCAATGTCATCACCTCTGTGAGAGTAGAAAGCTCTTCCGAAGAGTTGATTTGCATTTGAATGACATCATGCAGTTGGCGACGAGTGGTCTCAAGTTCACGAGCCACATCGCCGTATTCGTCTTTACAATCCATTCCAAAAGGAACAGAAAGGTTCTTACTTGCCATTAATTTGATGGCTTCATTAAGGTATTGCGTCTGACGCAACATCACGCGCGCAGCGGCCAGCAGTAGTACCACAAACACCACAATTAAGATCGCTGTTTGCCAAGCAACTTGAGTGAGATACGCTTCATAATGCTGCTGGGCAACTTGTTCGTTCTGAGTTGCCGCTAGTAATGAATCGTAGAATGTGCTCGCATCCCACAGTTGCTTCGCCACAATTAGGATGGTGCTAAATACCATCAACATGACCATTTTCGGAACGAGCTTGATGTCGGATATCACCCTTTCCCACGGCTTAAATGCCAGCTTTTCCATTGTCAGTTCTCCACCGAGTCTTATATAGTCTTACTTATACTTATGCGCGCACTTAACATTGCCTGCGCGATTTATTTCGAGCTTCGTATGAAAAACCATGATATCAAAGACAGCACCAAACCGATGGGGCTGCTATCACTAATATTGTCCTTTATGGCACTATTTGTGATCTCTGGCCTGTTGTTTTTCCCGCTTGATAACGAAACCCGTCAAGTTCTTATCGGTCTGGATTTTATAATCTGTAGTATTTTTCTATTACAGCTCACCATAGATTTGATCCGGGCCACAGATCGCAGGTCATTTCTTAAGCATCACTGGATCGATTTTGTGGCGAGTATCCCAATGGTTGAGCCTTTACGCTTCGCTCGACTGTTTCACATCTTGCGTGTCATTTTGGTCTTACGCTCTTCAAAGTTCATTCTTTTACAGCTCAAGCAAAACCGCCGAGAAACCACTCTAGCCTCTATCTTATTGCTAATGGTGGTTCTGATAACTCTTGGTTCCAGTGCCATGTTGTTTATTGAAGGACAAAGTCCAGAGGCAAACATCCAAACGGGAACAGATGCATTGTGGTGGGCATTTGTGACCATCTCAACAGTTGGTTATGGTGACCATTATCCGGTGACGACAGGCGGCAAACTACTGGCTGTACTGGTCATCATCTGTGGTGTCGGTATCTTCGGTATGATTTCTGGCTTGATTACATCGATTCTGACTGCGCCAACCAGACAGCAAGATCATCGCTCCAAAAATAAAGAAAAGCTGTTAGAGCAGGTGCTAGACAGACAAGAACAGATTTTGAACCGGCTACAAGTGATTGAAGAAGAGCTTCAAGAACAAAAGCAGCAGACAAAAAAATAGGACCCTAAGGCTGTCTCTTGATCACAA
>NZ_MDAW01000126.1:0-61954 GCF_002875385.1 Vibrio sp. 10N.222.52.B12
CGCGATGAACCTTTTTTATTGACGAAAAGCAAAACTCTGTTCGAAATTTAGTCTCATTTTTTCAAACTCATACTTGCCTCTAAGACCCTAAAAACACAATCAATTATTCTGTGGTTAGGGATGATTATTTGAAGGGGCAACCAATGCCAAAGATGAGTGCGAATACACTGGTCAAGTTACTGGTGTGTTTTTTGATTCCGCTCGGTGTTTTAATGATGCCGATTGATGCTATACCAATAGACGACCTCACGTTAATTCAGCACCGTCTACTGGCGATTTTCCTTCTCGCTGCGCTGCTATGGGTTTTAGAGCCTGTCCCCGTTTTTGCCACTTCAATTCTTATCATCGCACTGGAATTGATCATGATATCGGATAAAGGCTTACACTTATTTCGTAACCCACCAGCGGGGCATGATTTGGGGGACTTGATCGCTTACACGGACATCTTCTCCGCTTTCTCTTCTCCTATCATCATCCTTTTCATGGGGGGCTTCGCACTCGCTATTGCTGCCTCTAAATACGAGCTTGATAACAACCTTGCTCGTGTACTGCTAAAGCCGTTTGGCACTCAGCCTAAGTTCATCATGCTGGGCTTAATGCTGATTACCGCCGTGTTCTCGATGTTCATGTCTAATACGGCGACCACTGTCATGATGCTCGCATTATTAGGCCCAATTGTAGCATCGGCACCGAAAGGCGATTTAGGCATTAAAGCCCTCGTATTGTGCATTCCAATTGCCGCGAATACTGGTGGTATTGCAACGCCAATCGGTACACCGCCCAACGCGATTGCCTTGCAATACTTAACCGGAGAAAACAGCATCGACTTCCTATCTTGGATGATGATGGGATTACCTTTCGTCTTGGTGCAACTAACGCTGGCCTGGTTCTTATTACAAAAGCTCTTCCCTTCTAGTGAACCAGAGATGAAGCTGCGTCTGGATGGAAAGTTCAAGAAGAGTTGGCGTGCGATCGTGGTTTACGTCACCTTCGCCATGACTATCCTGCTGTGGATGACGACTAAAGTGCATGGCATGAATACGTATGTGGTCGCCATTATTCCACTCGCGGTATTCACTTTAACGGGCATCATGGGCAAAGAAGAACTTAAGCTAATAAACTGGGATGTGCTGTGGTTGGTTGCCGGTGGTATCGCCATTGGTATTGCCCTAGACAAAACTGGCTTGGCAGAAGCGCTAGCTCACGCCATTGACTATGAGTCCCTTTCTCCATTCTCTGTCGTCATCGCACTATCGATTGTGTGTTGGTTAATGGCGAACTTTATGTCCAATACCGCGACAGCGAACTTACTGATGCCAATCGCAGCCGCCATTGGCGCCTCCATGCCAAGTCTTGTTGCTATCGGTGGTTTGCAAGGGCTATTAGTTGTGGTCGCTTTCTCTGCTTCACTCGGTATGATTTTGCCCGTCTCTACACCACCAAATTCTCTCGCCTACTCTACTGGTTTAATTGAGAGTAAAGACATGGCGAAAGTCGGTTTAATCATCGGGGTGATTGGGCTCTTTATCGTTTATGGTGCGGTACTTATTATCTTTTGATCATCACACTCTGCGGTAGTGCAATCTGCCGCAGAGTCCCCTGCTCTTTCCCCACAGGCCCAACAACATTCAAATTAACTCTTATTTCACCACAATAAATTCATACCTATAAACAATATGTTGAATAAAAATTACACTATTTAGCTTAAGTTTATCGGCTATATGTCGATAAATTATCTGCAGCCTTTCATGTAACTTTCCGTGCTTGAATCGTCTCATACCCATTGGTGTCACCACTTGTGACGTTGATCTTTTTGTCTGTTTTATGAAGGTAAGGCAATGAGAAATACAATTAAGTTAAAAATCCAGATTGCGATTGCAGTCATTATCGCCATTGTTAGTGGCGTTCAAGCTTGGGTTTCCGTCAATCAATTGCGCGAAGAAACCACGTCTACTCTTAACCGAGAAATTCAAAATATTTCTCAATCAACCAACCGTTACATTAGTGACTGGCTCTCGATTCGTAGCGATATGATGCTGGCGAACGAAGATATTATTGCAAGCTCTGACGATGCAGACCGAGAGATGCTACTTACCAAGCGTGCCGGTAAGTTCTTATCGGTTTATGCTGGATTTTCTGATGGTTCTATCGCGTATGGCGATAAAAGTGAATCATGGCCAGCCGATTACGACCCTCGAACTCGCCCTTGGTATCAAGATGCGATGAGTAAGTCAGGCCTAATTATTACAGAGCCATACCAAGACTTTGATGGCAGCATTGTTGTCAGCTTCGCTAAAGCATTCAACCAAAGCAATCGTGGTGTTCTTGCCGCAGACTTAGCAGTAACCGATATCATCAAAGAAGTACTGAATATCCAATTGGATAATGATGGCTTTGCATTTTTGGTGGATGGCAATAACAACTTAGTGGCTTACAAAGATGAGAAATTAAGTCAAAAACCACTGACTGAACTTAACCCTACATTAACGCACAGCGTGATGATGAATCTCGCAGGCGATGCAAAGTTAGATACCATTCAATGGCCAAATCAGGGTGATAAGCTAATTTACGTAGCCAACGTACCCAATACCGACTGGTCTTTAGGAATCGTGCAAGACAAGCAAATGGCGTTTGCTTCTGTCTCTGAGCAGGTAACATTCACCGCGATTGCCTCTATCGTGTTGTACTTGATTATTGCAGCGATCAGCACTTACATCATCACGCGCTTACTCCAACCACTTCAAACGCTCTCAGATGCCCTTTCTGAGCTATCGCAAGGAGAGGGAGACTTAACCCAACGCATCAAGATTGAACGCATGGATGAGATTGGCGAACTTGCAACGCATGTAAACCAATTCCTCGCACAAATGCAAACCATGCTAAAAGGCATCGTTGAAAACAGTGAGCAACTATCGGCGCAAGCGAATCAAGCGAATGAACTGTCAGCGATGGCGGCAGGTCGCGTTGAGCATCAGCAGAACGATGTTAACCAAATTGCCACAGCGATTCATGAGATGTCAGCAACCGCAGCAGAAGTCGCAAGCCATGCAGAATTGACTGCCAGCGCTTCACAAAACTCTGCATCAGCTTGTATGGATGGACAAAATGTTATCCAGAAGAACCGTGAAGCGATTGTCGAGTTAGCAGAACAAGTCAGTGATGCCGCCAACGTGATTTCTGAGTTGGAAGCGAATACGCAAAGCATCAACCAAATCCTATCGACCATCCAAGGCATTGCAGAGCAAACCAACTTGTTGGCACTCAATGCCGCAATTGAAGCCGCGCGTGCTGGTGAACAAGGTCGTGGCTTTGCCGTGGTTGCTGATGAAGTACGAGTATTGAGCCAACGCACTCATGGGTCAACGGAAGAAATCCGCACCATGATCGAAACACTGCAAAACAACACCAAACTGGCAGTCAATAGCATGCAAACCAGCACCAGTTTGGCGGATACCAGCGTGGATTATGCTCAGCAGGCGCACGATAGCCTAACCAGCATCACCAACTCCATCACTGAGATCAACGACATGGCAATGCAAATCGCAAGCGCAGCAGAAGAGCAACGTGCGGTGAGCGAAGACATCAGCCGCAACACACAAGGCATTAAAGACGATGCCGACATGATTGCCGAACAATCGCTTAAGAGCAGTGAAGGCGCACGCCAGATGTACGATACCGCCAATACGATGCGTGAGAACATCAGTCGCTTTAAAGTGTAACGCGCCCTCAAAAGCAGCTCAACGAGCTGCTTTTTTATTAGCGATAAGATGCTCTTTTACATATCTATAAATTGATGCATATTAGAGCCTTACCCTGCTCTACAAGGATGTCTCGCAATCATGGGTTATGAATGGCTGGCGCTATGCGCTGCTTTCCTATGGGCTGTTTCTAGCTTAATTTCTGTTGTTCCCGCTCAGCATCTTGGTGCGTTTGCCTATAGCCGATGGCGTATGGGCTGTACCGCGGTAATCCTCTCCACGATGGCGTGGATAACGGGTGGTTGGCTGAGTGTCTCGGCGGAACACATTACGCCGATGATGGCGTCCGGTTTGATTGGTATCTTTATTGGCGATACCGCGTTGTTCGCTTGTTTGAACCGCATGGGGCCACGCCAAGCAGGTTTACTGTTTTCTTGTCACGCCGTCTTCTCTGCCATTTTAGGTTACTTTCTATTTAGCGAAAGCATGACTGGTATGGAGCTGATTGGAGCCGCCTTAGTTTTTAGCGGTGTCGTCATGGCTATTTTCTACGGCCGACGCGGACAAGCCAGTAACACGCTAGAAGAGATCAAAGGCAACGTTTGGATTGGCGTCGGACTCGGTTTAACTGCCGCTATGTGTCAGGCTCTGGGCGGTATTATTGCTAAACCTGTCATGCAAACCAGTGTCGATCCAGTCGCCGCTTCTGCGATTCGTATGATCAGTGCCTTCGTCGCGCATTGCGCGCTTTGGTTGATTGGCGCGAAGGTAGCCCGTGCGACTCAAACTATCACCTGGAAAGTTTTTGGCATCACTGCATTAAACGGTTTCTTGGCCATGGCAGTAGGTATGACGTTGATTCTCTATGCCCTACGTGAGGGAAATGTCGGGATGGTGGCTCTGCTTTCTTCAACAACACCAATCATGTTACTGCCGCTGTTGTGGGTTTACACCAAGAAACGTCCAAATCGCTTTGCCTGGTTTGGCGCGGCCTTAGCCGTGATTGGTACTGGTATCTTAGTACAATAGAGCAGGTTCAATTAGGGCCTGTTGAGCTTAGTAACTCACCGCCTTATCAAACACAGAATCGCAGACACAAAAAAGCCCGAGTCGAACTCGGGCTTTTATCATTCTGAATCTTAGTTAATTACTTAACTAGGATTTGACCAGACATTTCTGCAGGAATTTCTAGACCCGCTAGAGAAAGCATGGTTGGTGCAAGGTCAGACAGTTTACCGCCTTCTTTGAACTCAACCGCTTTGTCACCTACGTAGATTAGAGGTACAGGTAGGTTAGTGTGTGCAGTGTGAATGCCGCCCGTTGTTGGGTCAATCATCATTTCCGCGTTACCGTGGTCCGCAGTGATCAGTAGCTGACCGCCAACTTCTTTGATTGCTTCAACCACTTTACCTACGCTTTCATCTAGTGCTTCGATAGCTTGCTCAGCCGCTTCGTAAACGCCAGTGTGACCAACCATATCTGCGTTAGGGTAGTTACAAATGATAGTGTCGAATTTGCCAGATTTGATCGCTGCAACCATTTTCTCAGTTAGCTCTGGAGAGCTCATCTCTGGTTGCATGTCGTAAGTTGCTACTTTTGGAGAAGCAACAAGTTGACGCTCTTCACCTTCAAATTCATTCTCAACACCACCGTTGAAGAAGAATGTAACGTGTGCGTATTTCTCTGTTTCAGAAATACGTAGCTGAGTTTGACCTTGCTTAGATAGCCACTCACCGTACGTGTTTTCTAGAGACGCAGGTGGGAAAGCAATAGCTAGCGGGATATCAGCTGCGTATTGAGTCAGCATCACGAAGTTGATCGCTGGGAACGCCGCACGCTCGAAGCCATCAAATGCAGGAACGAATGCACGAGTGATTTGACGTGCACGGTCAGCACGGTAGTTCATGAAGATAACAGCGTCGCCATCTTGCATGATTGCATCTTCTTGGCCTTCAGCTTTGATCGCTGTAGCTTTAACAAACTCGTCGTTTTCTTCACGAGCGTAAGCCGCTTCTAGACCAGCAACTGCTGTTTCTGCTGTGAACTCAGCTTTTGCTTGAGTCAGAAGATCGTATGCAACTTGAACGCGATCCCAGTTGTTGTCACGGTCCATTGCGTAGTAACGACCTACGAGAGAAGCAACACGGCCTTTACCTAGTTTCGCAAATAGGTCTTGGAAACGTTGTAGTGAGTTTTCAGCACTGCGTGGTGGCGTGTCACGGCCGTCTAGGAAGCAGTGTAGGTAAATTTTCTCAGCGCCACGAGCGGCTGCCATTTCAACTGCTGCGTAGATGTGATCTTCGTGAGAGTGAACACCACCTGGAGACATAAGGCCCATTAGGTGTACCGCTTTACCAGCTTCAACTGCAGAATCGATAGCTTCGACTAACGCAGCTGTCTCAGCAAACTCACCATCAGCGATAGACTTAGTGATACGAGTTAGATCTTGGTATACAACGCGACCTGCACCGATGTTGGTATGACCAACTTCTGAGTTACCCATTTGACCATCAGGAAGACCAACGTCCATACCTGAAGCAGAGATTAGAGTGTTAGGGTTATTCGCAATCAGTGCATCCATTACTGGTGTTTTAGCATTTGCAATTGCGTTACTTGCTGTGTCTTCACGGTAACCGTAACCGTCAAGGATAACTAGAGCCAATGGCTTCTTAGCAGACATAGTGATGACCTCATCAAATTTAAGTAACTTTCGGCGTAGAGCTTCATTGCTCCATCTAACCTTGAAACAAAACTAGCGTAATTTTACTACACTTTTTAACCAAAACTGTAGGTTAAGATCAAATAATGTTTGCGATTTATTGTTGCTATCTTACAAGTTAGCAAGCAATCCGACCTAGTCAGCAAACGTGTTTCACAAGCATAGTCACTTTCAAGATGCTTTGTACGACCACCGAAATACTTTGGTGAAAAACTTTTTGTTGATAACTATTTTGCGCTTTTCAATGTAGAAGTGAAGTCAATTACACCAATTAGATTGATAGGAAGAAGTGATACTAAGATTGCACGAATAGCACATTAGAAAAGGCTTGAGGCAAGCGCGTAGATCTCAATTATTCGTTAGAAAATTTTAACCCTCTCGCCTAAGGCGACTAACCCCGCTATACTCCTGCTTTATTTTTCCGCCAACATTGCAAGAGCTCAAGACATGCAAGAGTACATTGATTTTTTCCAACAGAACATGATTCTATCTTTGGTTTGGGTAGGTCTTCTTGTCGCATTCATCATGAACATCGTGAAGTCAGCGACAGCCGCATACAAAGAGATTAACGTAAACCAACTGACTCACCTAATGAACCGTGAAAACGGCGTTGTGGTCGATATCCGCTCTAAAGATGAGTTCAAACAAGGCCATATCACCGACGCACTTCACATTTTACCGTCAGATATCAAAGCTGGTAACTTTGGTAGCCTTGAAAACCGTAAATCAGACCCAATCATTGTGGTATGCAAGACAGGCCAAACTGCTCAAGAAAGTGCAAACCTACTAGCTAAAGCAGGCTTCGAAAACGTAAGCCTACTGAAAAATGGCTTGATTGCATGGAGCGAAGCGAACCTACCGCTAGTACGTGGTAAAAAATAAGGTTCGCGGTAAAAATCCAATTTTGCCAAGCCTCGTTTATATAAACTGAGCAAATAGAAAGCAGTTGAAGCACTAAGTTGTGACGCTTTGCACGTAATACGCGCTTCATCTAGTCAATGTAGATTTGCTCAGTTAGTCTCAGGACAAACCATATTTCTGGGTTTAGATCGTTCTAGGCTCAACAAATGTTTATTAAGGATTTAAAAATGGCTGAAGCAGCACCACAAGACGCACAACAAAACTTCGCAATTCAACGCATCTTCCTAAAAGACGTTTCTTTTGAAGCGCCTAACTCTCCAGTAATGTTCCAAAAAGAGTGGAACCCAGACGTTAAACTAGACCTAGACACTCAAAGCCGTGAGCTTGGTGAAGGCGTTTACGAAGTAGTTCTACGTCTAACAGTTACTGTAAAGAACGAAGAAGAAACAGCGTTCCTATGTGAAGTTCAACAAGGTGGTATCTTCACAGCTGAGCAAATGGAAGCAGGCCAACTAGCACATTGCCTAGGCGCATTCTGCCCGAACATCCTATTCCCTTACGCTCGTGAAACTATCTCAAGCCTAGTGGTTAAAGGTACGTTCCCTCAACTGAACCTAGCGCCAGTTAACTTCGACGCGCTGTTCATGAACTACCTACAACAGCAAGCTCAACAAGGCGAAGCTGAAGCGTAATTCACGTTTTGTAAGTGACGTGTCATAGTAGATTCTAATTCGACACGGCATATACCTTAAGAAAATGCACAACGCGTCTAACCAGTGATGCAATGTGCATTTTTTATTTCTGAAAGATCCTAGTTCCTAGCCGCTAGAGAGCGTAAAATCTGGCGATTATGAACTAGATTCTATTAGTAGAAAGACAATTAGGCGGTAGCATGACACAAGCAAATACCAACAATGCTTACGGTAAAGACATCGCAATGACGGTGATTGGCGCAGGTTCATACGGCACTTCTTTGGCGATTTCCCTTGCTCGCAACGGTGCGAACGTGGTTCTTTGGGGTCATGAGCCAACACACATGGCTCGCCTTGAGGCAGCTCGTGCCAACCATGAATTCTTACCTGGTATTGATTTCCCTGAGAGCTTGATTATTGAATCGGATTTAGAAAAAGCCGTTCAAGCAAGCCGTGACTTGTTAGTCGTCGTTCCTAGCCATGTCTTTGGCATCGTACTGAATAGCTGCAAGCCTTTCCTACGTGAAGATTCTCGTATTTGCTGGGCAACCAAAGGCCTAGAACCAGAAACAGGTCGTCTACTTAAAGAAGTGGCTTTCGACATTATTGGTGAGAGTTACTCTCTCGCGGTACTTTCAGGTCCTACTTTCGCAAAAGAACTTGCGATGGGCATGCCAACAGCCATCTCCGTTGCCTCTCCAGACTCAGATTTCGTTGCTGATCTGCAAGAAAAAATCCATTGCAGTAAAACTTTCCGTGTTTACGCAAACAACGACTTCATCGGCATGCAACTTGGCGGCGCCGTGAAAAACGTTATCGCCATTGGTGCAGGTATGTCTGACGGCATTGGTTTTGGTGCGAACGCACGTACGGCACTCATCACGCGTGGCCTTGCGGAAATGAGCCGCCTTGGCGCTGCACTGGGCGCACAACCAGAGACCTTTATGGGCATGGCTGGTTTGGGTGATCTTGTATTGACTTGTACCGATAACCAATCACGTAACCGCCGTTTTGGTTTGGCACTAGGTAAAGGTAAAGATGTCGACACCGCTCAAGAAGAGATCGGCCAAGTGGTGGAAGGCTACCGTAACACGAAGGAAGTGTGGATGCTTTCTCAACGCATGGACGTTGAAATGCCAATTGTTGACCAAATTTATCAAGTATTGTATCAAGGGAAGGATGCACGCCTGGCAGCGCAAGATTTACTTGCTCGTGACAAAAAAGCCGAAGGAAAGTAGCACTCTACGCCCCTTTGCACCTCATCTGAGAAGAATAGAAGTTGTCGGGTCACGGAAGAACCACTCAGGACATTGAGAATGAAACACTGCGAAAAACAAAAAGTCTGGGACAAAATTGTCTCAGAAGCCCGTGAGATGTCAGAGCAAGAGCCCATGTTGGCGAGCTTTTACCATGCGACTATCATCAAGCATGAAAGCTTGTGTGCTGCGTTAAGCTACATTCTGGCAAACAAATTGAACACCGCTTCCATGCCTGCAATGGCAGTACGTGAAGTGGTTGAAGAAGCCTTCGCGGCCGATCCAACCATCACGGACGGCGCGGCCTGCGATATTTGTGCAACGGTGAATCGTGACCCCGCGGTTTCGATGTACTCAATGCCACTGCTTTATCTAAAGGGCTATCATGCTCTGCAAGGCTACCGCGTAGCAAACTGGCTCTGGAAGCAAGGGCGTCACGCACTTGCGACTTATCTACAAAACCAGATCTCTGTGGCATGTCAGGTGGATATTCACCCTGCGGCACGCATCGGTAGTGGTATCATGCTAGACCATGCGACAGGCATCGTGATCGGTGAAACGGCAGTCGTAGAAAACGATGTGTCTATTTTGCAGGATGTCACCCTTGGTGGTACTGGCAAAGAATGCGGTGACCGTCACCCGAAAATTCGCGAAGGCGTCATGATCGGCGCCGGTGCAAAAATTCTTGGCAATATCGAAGTAGGTGAAGGCGCGAAAATTGGCTCTTGCTCTGTGGTATTGCAAGCAGTGCCACCGCACACAACTGTGGCGGGAGTGCCTGCGAAAATTGTTGGTCGTCCAAAAACGGACAAACCTTCTCTCGATATGGATCAAGGCTTTAATGGCAAATCGCAAAGCTTTATCCACGGGGATGGTATTTAATCGTCATTTAATCTTTTGACAATAATGTGGTAGGTAACTCTCAAGTGCGAAAACAAAATCACCCAGTGCTACGCTCGGCTATTTTATTAACTTGTGCTTTATCTGCCACATATCCCATCACCTCTTCCGCTGCTAGCCAGCAAGAGCTGAAAGGCGTTTCCAGCGAAATTAACCGCCAGCGTAAGTCACTCACCTCTCAAGAAAAACAACTGAACGATCTACAAAAGTCGCTAAAAAACCAAGAGCTTGGTATTTCTAAATTAGAAAGAGAAATCAAGCAAACCAAAGCAGACTTAGCGCAGGCTGATCAAAACATTAATAAGTTAGAAGAGAAGATTGCTCTGCAAGAAGGTCAGCGTCAGGCGCAGGAAGAAGAGCTAAAGCAGCTGCTTCAGACCTACTACGTGACAGAAAGAGCCAAAGCCAATGGTCACCTTTTGAATCAAGGTGTAGAAGAAGATCGCATTAGTCAGTACTTCCAGCATTTGGCAAAAGCACGGGCAAAAGTGATTGATGACATCACCAAGACCACGCAGGAGTTGGCACATAATAAGAACCAACTCGAGCTCGAAAAAGCACAAATTGAAACCCTGCTCAAACAGCAATCCGAAAAACGTTCTTCGTTGGCAAATACCCAGTCGAAACGTAAAGGGACACTGAGCAAGATTCAAAAAAGCATCAAAGACGACAAGCGTTACCTTTCTGAACTACAACGCAACGAAACCCGTCTAAAAGCCGAGATCGCGAAAGCCGCGAAACGTAACGCAGTGCCGATGGATGGTATTGCGAAACAGCGCGGTAAATTGCCATGGCCATTAAAAGGTCGCGTCCTACATAACTTTGGCACAAGACAAACCGGCCAAGTAAACTGGAAAGGCATGGTGCTCTCAGCTAATTATGGCCAGCAAGTGAAGGCGGTTTACCCAGGTACCGTTGTATTTGCGGAGTACTTACGTGGTTATGGTCTAGTCGTTTTGCTTGACCATGGTAAGGGCGATATGACGCTTTATGGCTACAACCAAGCGTTAACTAAGAAAGAAGGCGATAAGGTGACAGCAGGTGAAGTCATTGCACTCGCGGGGGATACTGGTGGTCAAGACCGTGCCTCGCTCTACTTCGAGATCCGCCGTAACAGTGAAGCGCAAAACCCGAAATCTTGGCTGAAACGTTAACTACTCAACTTATTGTTTCGCAATAAAAAAGGAGCCACTCGGCTCCTTTTTTGTATGTATATTTGGGAAAGCGCTATGCGTAATAGGTCTCTACCGCATCAATAAAGGCACTTACATCATCTTTACTTAACGCATTAATACCCGCAGCCGCTTCTCTTCCACCACCAGTTGGGAACTGCCCACACACAGCCACGGCACCTTGCTTGTTATTCAACGGAGCACGAAGAGAAACCGTGTATGTGCCATCTGTATTTTCAGTTAATACCGCATGCGCAGAGTCTGGATTTTGGTTCGCAAGCCAGTTGCCATAAACACCACTAATTCGGCGTGATGCTGCATTATTCGGTAGTTCAAACAGCTTGAGCTTTGAGCTTTCGTGAGTTGCAGGGACAGCTAGTGCCGCATCCATATCTTGCTGATAAGCCGATTGTAATTGGTAGTAAGGTGACGCTTTATCTTCAATAGCATCAAATGGAGAGGTGTAGTGAAGAAGTGCACGATACAAATCCGCCGGATGGAAGTGAAGATCATCAACTTTCGAGCCGTAGCCATTGTAGTTAATCAGTGTACCTAGCTCTTTTAACTGCGCTTTTTGCTCTTCATTGAGTTTGATTTTGTCCGCCAACGTATCCGCTTTAGCAATCAAGTTATCACCATAAGCAGCGGTGATCGCCCATGTATGAAAACGGCCATCAAGCAGTTTATCGACAATCAAAGCGGTACACATATTAGCATCAAGATCGATGTGCGCATCTAAGTTACCATGTTGAGGAATCTCACCCGCTTTGTGGTGATCAGCGTAAAACACATGTGCGCCTTGAGCCAATGCTTGCTCTAGACCTACCATGTTCTTTTCCATTGAAATGTCTAATACCGTCAGCTCATCGCCAGCTTGCAGATCGACCTTTTCCACCAGCTTAATATCACGTTTAACACCAGTCACCAACTTAGCTTCGATGGGATCCGCCAAACGCAATTGCAACAATGCGATGATGCCATCGGCATCGCCATTAAAAATGTCGTAGTTCATTGAACGATAGTTCCTTTATCGAGAGTCATATCCCAACAGATAATTGGGGGGTGTATGAATCCTATTGTGCGAAATGAGCACAGCAAGTCAACTCAAGGGAGGGACTGAAAATGAGAGCTGCGCTCTAAACCTTAAGCATTGAGCCATACTCTCATTTTCTAATGTTAATAAGGAGGGAAAATAGTACTAACTGTGTAGTGTGCTTAAAGCCTCTTCGAGTAGCAGTAACTGCTCCATACCTTGCTCTGTCGCAACAGGCTTCACCACATTTAGCATTTGTAGCATGCCTTGTTTTACCATTGTTTCGGTGATTTCTGTTTTTGGAGACATCGCTGATTGATACGCTAGCCAGCTACACGCAATCAAATGCAGAGTACAAACCAAAGGCTTCAATTGTGTTTGGTCAACGTTCAACAACTTCAACGACACAAACTCTTGCATGATGGCAATCAGGTTCGCTTGAAGCTTTTCCTGAACATCAATGTACTCATCATGCAGCTTTTCATCGCGCGATAAGATTTCCGGTAAGTTTGCGTAAAAGAAACGGTACTTCCACATTAGCGTAAAAATGGAATCTAGGTAGCTTTTCAGCATGGTCAGGCTCTCTTGAGAACCTTGAATTGGAGTGAATCTTTCTAGCAACTCCGCAGAGTAAAGTGCGAAGATCTCACGCACGATTTCTTGCTTATTACGAAAGTGGTAGTAAAGGTTGCCTGGGCTAATTTCAATATGGTCAGCAATGTGATTGGTTGTGATATTGCGCTCACCATGTTGGTTAAACAACTCCAGTGCGGCATAGACAATTTTGTCGCGCGTTTTCATGGTTATCGTATTCCCTCTTCATTAACGAATTGAGTATAACGACTTCACCAACCTAGGTCGATAGAGGCTCCAAATACGGTAACATAGCAGACCAGTTACGATACCAATGGTGTTTGCAATCAGATCATGCCATGACGTTTGTCGACCCACATACCCTTGCAGAACTTCAATCACGGCACTAAATAACAAAATACTCACTGCTATCGTCCAACGCTGACGCCACTTTGAAACACAAAAGCAACCTAAGAAACCAAAACCACTGTACGCCATCGCATGCTGCATCTTATCCAAGTACGCAATGTCACCCCAATCTTGCAACTCACCCGAACTCAAAGAAAGATAAGCAATGAGGGCGGCATAGCTCAGTAGAACGAAACGGGCAGCGATTAGGTTCATCATCAATCCTTAAGCAATTGGGAATGGGAAAGCGGTCACTTGATCAATATGGTCGCAACCTAATGCCAACATAATCAAACGATCAATGCCTAATGCCACACCAGCACAATCTGGCAAGCCCGCCTCTAATGCACCAATAAGATGGAAATCGATAGGTTGTGGCTTCAAGCCCATTTCTAGACGCTTAGCGTTATCTTGTTCGAAACGTGCTAATTGCTCTTTCGGGTTATCGAGTTCATGGAAGCCGTTCGCAAGCTCAATACCTTTGAAGTACACCTCAAAGCGATCCGCGACACGGGTATCTTGTGGGTTAATCTTTGCCAGCGCGGCTTGTGAAGCTGGGAAGTCATAAACAAACGCAGGGACTTGCTGACCAATCTTGGCTTCCACACCGATGCTGAACAACAGTTGCAGCAAGGTATCACGATCTTCTTCTGGCTCTGCAATGTCACTCAAACCCAGCTTTGCCGCGACTGCTTTTAGCTCTTGCATCGAGCCTTCTAATGGGCACGCACCAAGTACGTTTATAAAAGCTTGCTGGTAAGTCATTCGCTCAGCAGCGCCGCACTTCAATACCAGTTGTAGCAGGTCATCCATTTCGTCCATCAGCTTATGATGATCAAAACCAATACGGTACCACTCCAACATGGTGAATTCAGGGTTGTGGTGACGACCATTCTCTTCATTACGAAAAGCTTTGTTGATTTGGTAAATACAACCACTGCCCGCAGCCAGTAGGCGCTTCATATGGAATTCAGGACTGGTCATAAAGAACAGTTTGCTGCCACCGGCATAGCCTGGTCCTACAAATTCAGTCTGGAAGGTATGCAAATGAATGTCTGTCACCGTCGCGTGACTCATCGCTGGCGTGTCGACTTCCATCACCTGTCGCTCGGCGAAGAATTGACGAATAGCGGTAATCAACATCGCACGTTGACGTAGTTGTTCCATAGAAGCGGTAGGTTGCCAGTTCGTTTGCATAACAAAACTCTTAAAAGGTTGATGAGCAGGAAAAATAGCAATTTTGGCATGATTTGCCTAGTTCAGCGAGGGGGGAATCGGCTCCAATTTTTGCCGCCCAAACGCGAATAAAAATCGATTAAAACTGAAGCAAGCATTTGACGTTCCACAGTACAAAAAACACTCACAACTTACCCTATTATCAATGAGGGTAATGTCGCGCAACAGTCATGTAACATTGACAGCGATTACGTTTGTGCACCAAACGTTTCGTGCCGTGATAGCAGTCACATAACCTAGAATTTCTATGCTCACATGTGCATTACCGGAGAAAAACCCCAAATACATCAATTTTTCTGCCATAAGCCTCCCCTACACTAACCCTACTACTTTTGAGGGATTGCCTTAAAACGGTGCCCTCACACTCACAATAACAAGCGGATTTCCGCAATCACACACTGGAGGATAACTGTGCAAATTATCACCACAGATATCGCAGTCATCGGCGCAGGCGGCGCTGGTCTTCGTACTGCTATTGCAGCGGCTGAAGCAAACCCGGACTTAGAAGTAGCACTTATTTCTAAAGTTTACCCAATGCGCTCCCACACGGTTGCTGCAGAAGGTGGCTCAGCAGCAGTTATCAAGGATGAAGATAGCTTAGACAATCACTTCAACGATACCGTTGGCGGTGGTGACTGGCTATGTGAACAGGACGTTGTTGAATACTTTGTAGAGAACGCGACTCGCGAAATGATCCAAATGGAGCAATGGGGTTGCCCATGGAGTCGTAAAGAGAACGGTGAAGTCAACGTACGCCGCTTTGGCGGTATGAAGGTTGAACGTACTTGGTTCGCTGCAGATAAAACTGGCTTCCACATGCTTCACACGCTATTCCAGACGTCAATGAAGTACGACAACATCAAACGCTTTGATGAGTACTTTGTTGTCGATTTGCTTGTTGATGAAGGTGAAGTACAAGGTCTGATTGCAATCCACATGTCTGAAGGTGAGTTGGTTACGATTAAAGCGAAATCGGTTGTGTTAGCAACAGGTGGTGCTGGTCGTGTTTATCACTGTAACACCAACGGCGGTATCGTAACGGGCGACGGCATGGCGATGGCTTACCGTCACGGCGTTCCTCTACGTGATATGGAATTCGTTCAATACCACCCAA
Organism: Vibrio sp. 10N.222.52.B12; assembly: GCF_002875385.1. Taxonomy (NCBI): domain Bacteria; kingdom Pseudomonadati; phylum Pseudomonadota; class Gammaproteobacteria; order Vibrionales; family Vibrionaceae; genus Vibrio; species Vibrio sp. 10N.222.52.B12. The sequence goes on from NZ_MDAW01000126.1 coordinate 15,663, forward strand.
CAGGTCTTCCTGGCACAGGTATCCTGATGACCGAAGGTTGTCGTGGTGAAGGCGGTATCATCGTTAACAAAGATGGTTACCGTTACCTGCAAGATTACGGCATGGGCCCAGAAACCCCAGTGGGCGAGCCGAAAAACAAATACATGGAACTGGGTCCTCGTGACAAAGTTTCTCAAGCGTTCTGGCATGAACAGCAGAAAGGCAACACCATCAAACACCCTCTTGGTGACGTGGTGCACCTAGACCTTCGCCACCTTGGTGAAGAATACCTACAAGAGCGTTTACCGTTCATCTGTGAACTAGCGAAAGCTTATGTGAACGTAGACCCTGCAAAAGAGCCAATTCCAATTCGTCCTACGGTTCACTACACCATGGGTGGCATTGAAACCAACGGCGAATGTGAAACTCGCATTAAAGGTCTATTCGCGGTTGGCGAATGTGCATCAGTTGGTCTTCACGGCGCAAACCGTCTAGGTTCTAACTCGCTGGCTGAGTTCGTTGTATTCGGTCGCGTTGCGGGTGAACAAGCGGTGAAACGCGCAGCAGAATTCAAAGGCTGGAACGAAGAGTCTATCGCGACTCAAGTGAAAGCAGTTGAAGACCGCATTGCTGCTCTGATGAACCAAGAAGGCGAAGAAAACTGGGCAGATATCCGTACTGAAATGGGTCACACCATGGAAGCAGGTTGTGGTATCTACCGCCAAGAAGATTTGATGCAAGCAACGATTGATAAGATCACTGAACTTAAAGCTCGTTACAAACAGATCAGCATCAAAGATAAAGGCAAAGTGTTCAACACTGATCTTTTATACGCAATCGAAGTTGGTTACGGCCTAGAAGTCGCAGAAGCGATGGTTCACTCTGCCATCCTACGTAAAGAATCTCGTGGTGCGCACCAGCGTCTAGACGATGGTTGTACTGAACGTGACGATGTGAACTTCCTGAAACACTCACTTGCTTTCTTCAAAGAAGATGCAGCACCAAGTATTGACTACAGCGGCGTGAAGATCACTAAGTCTCAGCCTAAAGCACGTCTATACGGTGAAGCAGCAGAGAAAGCAGCAGCAGCAGAAAAAGCCGCTGAAGCAGAAGCGAAGAGCGCAGAGGAGCAAGCATAATGTCAGCAAACCGCATTCAAAAAGTAGACATTCTGCGTTACGACCCTGAGAAGGACGCGGAACCATACACGCAAACATTCGAAGTCCCATTTGATGAAACCATGTCCGTACTTGATGCACTTGGCTACATCAAAGATCACCTAGATAAAGATCTGTCTTACCGCTGGTCTTGTCGTATGGCGATCTGTGGTTCTTGCGGCATCATGGTAAACAACGTGCCTAAGCTCGCTTGTAAGAGCTTCCTACGTGATTACCCGAATGGCGTGACTATCGAACCACTAGCAAACTTCCCAATCGAGAAAGACTTGATCGTTGATATGACGCCGTTCATCGAGCGCCTAGAAGCAATCAAACCTTACATCATTGGTAACGATCGCAAGCCAGAAGACGGCACAAACCTGCAAACGCCAGAGCAAATGGCGAAGTACAAACAGTTTGCTGGTTGTATCAACTGTGGTCTTTGCTACGCGGCATGTCCTCAGTTCGGTTTGAACCCTGAGTTCATCGGTCCGGCGGCACTAACACTGGCACACCGTTACAACCTAGATAGCCGTGACAACGGTAAAGCTGAGCGCATGAAGCTGATCAATGGTGAAAACGGCGCTTGGGGCTGTACCTTTGTAGGTTACTGTTCTGAAGTTTGTCCGAAGAGCGTCGATCCAGCAGCGGCAGTAAACCAAGGCAAAGTGGAGTCTTCTATGGACTTCGTGATTGCGATGTTGAAACCTGATGGTTCACCAAAGAAAGTGGAGGCATAAGGATGAGCAACCGTAAACCTTACGTTCGTGAAATAAAACGCACATGGTGGAAGAACCATCCTTTCTACCGCTTCTACATGGTACGTGAAGCAACTGTGCTTCCTCTGATCCTATTCACTATCTTCCTGACTTTCGGTCTAGGTTCATTAGTAAAAGGCCCAGAAGCTTGGCAAGGTTGGTTAGAGTTCATGGCAAACCCTATCGTAGTAGCAATCAACATTGTTGCTCTACTAGGCAGTTTGTTCCATGCACAAACCTTCTTCAGCATGATGCCACAAGTAATGCCAATTCGTTTGAAAGGCAAACCAGTGGATAAGAAAATCATCGTTCTGACTCAGTGGGCCGCAGTTGCGTTCATCTCACTGATCGTTCTCATCGTGGTGTAAGGAGCTTTAGTAATGAAACCGAATTATAGTGTTAACACAGCCCCGAAGCGTTCTGATGAGCCAATCTGGTGGGGTCTATTTGGTGCCGGTGGTACTTGGTTTGCGATGATCACACCGATTACCGTGCTGGTTATGGGCATCTTGGTACCGCTTGGCGTGATTGATGCAGAAGCAATGAGTTACGAACGCGTATCTGAATTCGCAACCAGCATCATCGGTGCGCTATTCATCATAGGTACGCTAGCATTGCCAATGTGGCATGCGATGCACCGTCTACACCACGGCATGCACGACCTTAAGTTCCACACAGGCTTGATTGGTAAAATCGCATGTTACGCGTTTGCAGGTTTAATCACTGCGCTGGCCGTTGTCTTTATCTTTATGATTTAAGACGCTGACGAAAATGAAAAAGCTGGCAACTCGCCAGCTTTTTTATTGCCTGTTATTTATGTTTTCTCAACGAGTGCAGATCAATACAACCGCTATTCAATAAAGGTCGCGATGTCATCCAAAGATTTTTTGTGCATCGCATGTTCCGGAATGGTCGCATCCTCTTCCGGATAACCGGTCACAATCAACATATATGGACGATCGACATCATTGTCTCGCCCGCAAATCTTACTTAAGAAACTCATTGGTTTTGGTGTATGAGTCAGCGTACCCAAACCGGCGTTATGCAATGCTTGAAGCAAAAAACCTGTGGCAATCCCTACCGACTCGTGCACATAGTAATTGGTTTGCTCTCCATCATTGCTCGTGCCACCTTTCTTTTGTGAAAACACCGCAATCAACCACGGTGCTTTTTCTAGATAAGGCTTACTGGCATTGGTACCGAGTGGCTTCAGTGCATCTAACCATTCTTGCCCTGCTCTCCCTTCATAGAAAGACTGTTCTAGTTCTTCAGCGGCTTGGCGGATCTGCCCTTTCACTTCCGCACTATTAATCGCAACAAAATGCCAAGGCTGATGATTTGCACCACTCGGAGCTGTACCTGCTGCTCGAATGCAGTGCTCAATCACTTCTTTCGCCACAGGACGATCAGAGAAGCTACGAATGGAATGACGGCGCTGAAGTTGCTCAAGATTCTGTACAGCTCTTGCTGCCATTTCTTGCGGAGAGTATTCCACAAAATCATTGAGTGGGTGATGTTGCTCTTGAGTCGACATAGTGCTTCCTTGCGCTTGTTGGGTGTCGATTTACTATAGCCACAAATTTCACCATCTGCGTTTTTATCTTCATAAAATCAATGTGATATTGAGATAAAGCGCAAATATTCAGCCGTGTTTCACCAACAAAAAAGAGAGGCTGATAACACGTATCAGCCTCTGCATTACTCTGATTTGTACAGCTACCAGAGCTTTGGGTTACCTATGATCTTTTTGCTTTTTAAGCTTTTGACCACCCATGATCTTATTACTGTTTTATCTTCTTACTTGGTTCATTAAGCCGCAGTACTAAAGCCAATCACCGCCCTTTCTCGGCTGATGAGCTATCACGTTTGTTGTTGGTATCTATCACGCTAGAGCTTGAAGCTGTTAGGATAAAACAACAGATAATAAAAAAGGCCGCCGAAGCGACCTTTTCAATCAGAAAGTCTGAGGTGAATTACTTCACACGACCTACATATTCAGCAGTACGAGTGTCAACTTTGATCACTTCGCCAATTGCGATGAATAGTGGTACACGTACTACAGCGCCAGTTGATAGTGTTGCTGGCTTACCACCTGTACCTTGAGTGTCACCTTTTAGACCTGGGTCTGTGTCAGTAACTTCTAGTTCAACGAAGTTTGGTGGAGTAACTGTGATTGGGTTACCGTTCCAAAGCGTGATCATACAAGTGTTGTTTTCTACCAACCACTTAGCGTTGTCACCAACCGCTTTCGCGTCTGCAGCGATCTGCTCGAAAGTTTCGTTGTTCATAAAGTGGTAGAATTCGCCGTCTGAATATAGATAATCTAGGTCGATATCCATTACGTCTGCCACTTCACAAGTGTCACCAGACTTGAATGTTTTCTCTAGCACTTTACCAGAAAGAAGTTTACGAATTTTAACGCGGTTGAACGCTTGGCCTTTACCTGGTTTAACGTATTCGTTTTCCAGAATTACACAAGGCTCGTTATCAAGCATTAACTTAAGGCCGCCTTTAAATTCATTGGTGCTAACTGTAGCCATTTTTTCCTCTTACATTCTTAGAGCTAAATTCAATGCCGCACATAATAACCCGAAAAGTCGAATCTGTTGAGCAAAACTGGCTCAAACAGTTAGCGAATGGGATCTCTGATCCTGCAAAGTTGCTGGAAAGTTTGGAAATTGATCCTTCGCCGTGGCAAGACGGGTTTGCTGCGCGCAAGCTGTTTGCACAGCGTGTACCGCAAAGTTTTGTCGATAGGATGGAAAAAGGCAATCCTTACGATCCACTTTTACGCCAAGTATTACCTTTGAACGAGGAGTTCGAGGTTCACGAAGGTTACTCCAATGATCCTCTGGAAGAGCAAGACAACGAAGTGCCTGGGCTGTTACACAAATACCGCAATCGCGCATTGATGATTGTAAAAGGTGGCTGTGCCGTGAACTGCCGTTATTGCTTCCGCCGTCATTTTCCTTATCAAGAGAACAAGAGCGGTAAACAAGCTTGGACTCAGTGCTTAGAATACATGGCGAAGCAGCCAGAACTGAATGAAGTTATCTTCTCAGGTGGTGATCCTCTGATGGCAAAAGACGATGAGATCCACTGGCTACTAGAACACATCGCACAAATCCCTCACATCAAGCGCCTGCGTATTCACAGCCGTTTACCTGTGGTAATCCCTGCACGTATTACTGATGAGTTGTGTCAGTTACTGCGAGCATCTCGCTTGCAAATCATCTTGGTAACGCATATCAACCACGCCAACGAGATCAATGCTGAATTTACTGCTCAAATGGCAAAACTGAAGCAATCCGGCGTTACTTTGCTTAACCAAGGCGTGCTATTAAAAGGCGTCAATGACAGCATAGAAGCACAAGTTACTCTCAATGAAGCCCTGTTTGACTCAGGAATATTACCTTATTACCTACACGTGTTAGATAAAGTCCAAGGCGCGGCACATTTCTTCGTCTCTGATGAAGAAGCAAAAGAAATCATGCGTGGCTTGATTACTCGCGTCTCGGGCTACCTAGTGCCTAAATTGACTCGTGAAATTGGCGGCCGACCAAGTAAAACGCCACTGGATCTGCATCTAGAGTAAGTTGCTTTCCGTATAAAGATTGTCGTTACGAGTAAAAGCTTTTGTTCGCTCAGGCGGTCTTATCTATGCATACTCCGCAAATTTGGAGGTTAAGATGCAAGCAACTTTTGAACACATTTTCGATCTTGGCCCATTCAGTTGGCCTGCATTAGCCTGTTGCGCCATCAACGGCTTAATGATCGGTATAGAGCGCCAAACGCGGGGTAAACCTGTTGGTATTCGTACCGCTATTTTAGTTATCTCTGGCACTTACTTATTTATGTCGATGGCCGTCTCGCTTTCACCTAATACGCTCGACCAAGCGCGTGTACTTGGCCAGATAATCACTGGTGTGGGCTTTTTAGGTGCAGGGGTGATGATGACACAAGACGGCAAGATCCATGGGGTGACATCCGCTGCAGTGATTTGGGTATTGGCAGGTCTCGGCTTGATGATAGGCCTTGGCTATCTGACGCAATCCGTCGTAATTACTGTTTTGGCATTGACGGTCTTGCTTGGCGTGGATAGAGCAGAAAATCGCGTTAAAGCTCTACGCCGCGGTGTGCATCAAAGGATGCAGCAGCGAAAAACCTCAACCAGGATCATGAAGTAGCCTTGTTCGTCCTAAATGCCTAAACACATTTCAGAATGAGATCCACAGACAAAAAAAGACCCCGATATTCCTCGGGGTCTTTTTTATCCGTGTGTTCGTGGCGACAACTTAACTTATTTAGCGAAGTTCACGATAGGAAAACACTTGAAGAAGCCGTTATCCGCACAGTTTAGTAGACCAATTTGAACACCGTCGATTTGGTCAGTCATATTGAAGAAACCTAACTGGAAGTTAGATTTTTTAGAGATGCTCGCCAAACCGATGTCTGCCATTGTGTAACCTTCTGAGTAGTTCACTGCACTCCAGTTTAGACCTTTTACATTGTTCGTGATGTTCACTGCACCTAAGTTAACACCATTAGTTTGGCCTTCGTTCCAGTTAAGAAGACCGAGTGATGCCCCCGTCATTTCTTGATTAACTTTAGAAGCACCAAAGAACAAACCGAAGTTCACACCTGTTGTGCGGTCTGTTTCAGACATACCCAGAACCGAAAAGTCGACACCTTTTACTTCGTTTACTTGGCCATGTAATACCGCAAGGCGAACACCACCAACAGAAGAGTTAGAAGGCGCGTTAGTGTTGTCGATGGTAGAGAACATAACTGGCGAGCTATCAGCAAGAGCAACAGGTGAAGCGATTACGGCTGCAACAGCCAAAGACGTCATAAGCTTTTTCATTTTCATCTCCATGGAGGGAATAGTTGTTTTACAACATAGTGTAATGTACAAATTTTGCGCCATTTTGAATCAATAAATGTTAGCTGGAAGTCATATTTAACTGTCTGACAAATAAAGCAATTGATTCATCATAGTTATTTATCTGCATTTTCCCTGACGAATTACGCACAATACCCGCACAGTTGCGCATTTTTAAACCAGTTAATCTGATAAAAATTAAGCGTAATAAGTACTGGCTAACTATCAGATTAAAAAGAAAAAGTAAGAATAGACCTACAAACTGACGCAAGAAAGGCTCAATACCGAAGTTACCGGCACAAAAAAACCGAGGCATTCACCTCGGCTTATCGAACTTTATCGGTAGTCTAGCTCACCGCTATAAGGTTTTAGAACAAGGAGAGCACGCGCAGTTTACGCTAGTAAATGAGCATGCTCGACGCTGTTATCAAGCCTTAGAGCAAAGAGATAGGCTGGCTTACATCATGCCGCCCATACCACCCATACCGCCCATACCACCCATGTCAGGCATGCCTGCGCTTTCTTTTTGTGGTAGGTCAGTCACCATCGCTTCAGTCGTGATCATTAGGCCAGCAACTGATGCAGCGAATTGTAGTGCAGAACGAGTAACCTTAGTTGGGTCTAGGATACCCATTGCAATCATGTCGCCGTATTCACCCGTTGCTGCGTTGTAACCGTAGTTACCTTCGCCAGCACGAACATTGTTAGCAACCACAGATTCTTCATCACCCGCGTTCTTAGTGATTTGACGGATAGGCGCTTCCATTGCACGTAGTGCAACACGGATACCTACGTTTTGCTCTTCATTGTCGCCTTCAAGACCAGCAACTTTAGATGCAGCGCGGATAAGTGCAACACCACCACCAGCAACGACACCTTCTTCAACCGCTGCGCGAGTTGCGTGAAGTGCATCTTCTACACGGTCTTTCTTCTCTTTCATTTCAACTTCAGTTGCTGCACCAACTTTGATGACTGCAACGCCGCCTGCTAGCTTAGCAACACGTTCTTGAAGCTTTTCTTTGTCGTAGTCTGATGTTGCGTCTTCGATTTGTTGACGAATTTGAGCAACGCGACCTTGGATCATCGCTTCTTCACCCGCACCATCGATGATGGTTGAGTTTTCTTTAGTGATAGTTACACGTTTAGCTTGACCTAGATCTTCTAGCGTTACTTTTTCAAGCTCTAGACCAATCTCTTCAGAAATCACGATACCGCCAGTTAGGATAGCGATGTCTTGCAGCATTGCTTTACGACGGTCGCCGAAACCAGGAGCTTTAACAGCAGCGACTTTCACGATACCACGCATGTTGTTTACTACTAGCGTTGCTAGTGCTTCGCCTTCTACATCTTCAGCGATGATAAGCAGTGGACGAGACGCTTTAGCAACGGCTTCTAGCGTTGGAAGAAGCTCACGAATGTTCGAGATTTTCTTATCAACTAGAAGGATGAATGGGCTTTCTAGATCAACAGAGCCTGCTTCTTGGTTGTTGATGAAGTAAGGAGATAGGTAACCGCGGTCGAACTGCATGCCTTCTACTACGTCTAGCTCATCTTGTAGAGCCTGACCTTCTTCAACGGTAATCACGCCATCACGGCCTACTTTTTCCATCGCTTCAGCAATGATGTTACCCACTGTTGCATCGGAGTTTGCAGAGATAGTACCTACCTGTGCGATAGCTTTGGTGTCGTTACATTCAACAGATAGTTCTTTTAGTTGCTCAACCGCTGCGATAACTGCTTTATCGATACCACGCTTAAGGTCCATTGGGTTCATACCAGCAGCAACCGCTTTTAACCCTTCGGTAATGATAGCTTGAGCAAGAACCGTTGCTGTTGTAGTACCGTCACCCGCTGCGTCGTTTGCTTTAGACGCAACTTCTTTAACCATTTGTGCGCCCATGTTCTGGAATTTATCTTCCAGTTCAATTTCACGCGCTACTGATACACCATCTTTAGTGATCGTTGGTGCACCAAAAGATTTGTCTAGAACAACGTTACGACCTTTAGGACCCAGTGTTACTTTTACTGCGTCCGCTAGAACGTTTACGCCTTCTAGCATTTTAACTCGTGCGTCATTACCAAATTTAACGTCTTTAGCAGCCATCTTTGATTTCCTTTCTAAATTCTGTTTTCGATTTCGTTTTTGAATCAGAGCAAAAAATTACTCAATGATTGCTATTACTCAACGATTGCCATGATGTCGTTTTCAGACATTACTAGCACTTCTTTGCCGTCGATTTTTTCAGTCTTTGTGCCGTAACCTTCAGCGAAGATAACGGTATCACCAACTTTAACGTCCAACGGTAACACTGTGCCGTTTTCTAGAATGCGGCCTTTACCTACAGCTAGAACAACACCACGTGTCGATTTTTCCGCAGCAGAACCAGTTAGAACGATGCCACCCGCTGACTTTGATTCAACTTCTTTACGTTCTACGATAACTCGGTCATGTAATGGACGAATGTTCATCGGTCGTCTCTCCTGAAAGTTTTCATGTTTATTTGATAATTGCCCGCGTAGGGCACGTGATCACTATATAAGGGGCAAACCTAACGATCCCAAGGGGTAGACGTGAATTTTTTGTGACTTAGTTAAAATAACCAGCAGCTAGGCAACGGTTTGCGTGCGAAATGCTCACTCGCCCACTATCTCGCTTTCTTGTATCCTTGCGTTTCCCTCACCAGATAGACATCAAAAATGTTGGAAAAAAACAAGCCGGACAATCAGGCCGAAGATAAGCATGGTTTGTTGACCGCGCCCATTCCTGACACCTTACGCAAAATGACCATCCCGATGACGATGGGCATGATTGCCATTTTGATGTTTAACTTGGTCGATACTTTTTTTATCTCGTTGCTGGGTACAGAAGCCCTAGCAGCAATCAGTTACACCTTTCCCGTCACCTTTGCAGTGAACTGCATCACCATGGGCATCGGCATGGGGCTTTCTACCAATATTGGTAGACTGTTAGGTCAAGGCCATGCTCCTCAAGCTGCTCGCTTTACCAGCCACGGGTTATTGCTGGCAGTTGTGCTGGTGATGATCGCCTCAACACTAGGCTTTTTTACTATCGAGCCGCTGTTCAGCTTCTTGGGCGCGAAAGAAGATTCTATTCCGCTGATCGCACAGTATATGCAGGTTTGGTATCTCACTATTCCTCTGTTGGTAATTCCAATGGCGGGCAATAGTGCGATTCGCGCAACCGGCGATACCAAAACTCCAGCTAAAATCATGATGCTGGCAGGGCTTATCAACGGTATTCTCGATCCATTGCTTATCTTTGGTTACGGGCCCTTCCCTGAATTGGGCATCCAAGGCGCGGCGATTGCTAGTGCCTTCAGTTGGTTTGGCGCGTTATGCGGTTCGCTTTACCTACTCGTCAAACGTGAGAAGCTACTTGCCCCGCCGCAATGGCAATTCATCAAACAAGACTGGCAACAAACGTTAAAAATCGGCACTCCTGCAGCGCTCTCCAATGCAATGAACCCATTATCGGGCGCAATCCTGATGATGTTGCTTTCAAGTCATGGGACAGCTGCAGTAGCAGCTTATGGCGCAGCTCAGCGAATTGAATCGATTCTGTTGTTGGTTTTAATGTCTCTCACTTCCGCCCTCACCCCATTTATGGCACAAAACTTTGGGGCAAATAATCCTGCTCGAGCCTTTTCCGGTTGGTTCCTCAGCATGCGGTTCGCAGTTCTCTTCCAAGGGTTTATCTTCTTGATGATGGTGCCACTCAGTATTCCTCTTGCAGCCTTGTTCTCTCAGGAAGCCGCCGTAAAAGATCTGCTTTGGCATTACCTATTGGTAGTGCCATTTAGTTATGGCTTCCAAGGGATTGTGATGATGCTAGTCAGTGGCTACAACGCAATGCACAAACCAATGCGCGCCTTCCAATGGAGCTTCATGCGTTTATTCGTATTTACCTTGCCTGCAGCTTGGATTGGTAGCCACGTTTATGGCATTGAAGGTTTGTTTATTGGTATTGCGCTGGGGAATACAATGGGCGGACTATTAGGGTATTGGTTTGCACTGCATGAGCGAAGAATAACATTGGCAGAACACCAACCATCAGCGTAAACGTTAGATAATAAAAAACCGCGGATAACCGCGGTTTTTTTTATTCTGACTTTAACCAGTTGCTTAGAATAGCTCTTCAGCAACTTGGTATAGGTCGTTACGTACTGGACGCTTCATGTTCTCGATTGCATCGATGATGTCGTGGTGAACTAGCTGCTCCTTCACGATACCAACACAACGACCGCCATGGCCTTCCATTAGTAGATGAACCGCGTAGTTACCCATGCGAGATGCTAAAACACGGTCGAACGCTGTTGGGCGGCCACCACGTTGGATGTGACCAAGAACCGTCGCACGAGTCTCACGACCTGTCGCTGCTTCGATCTCTTTCGCTAGTTCGTTTGCATCCATCATCAGCTCAGTAAGTGCGATGATCGCATGCTTCTTACCTTTTGAGATACCATCTTGGATGTTGCTGATTAGCTTGTCTTTATCCAAGCCAGTTTCTGGCGTGATGATGTATTCACAACCACCAGCAATTGCAGACATCAGAGTAAGGTCACCACAGTGACGACCCATGATTTCTACGATAGAAATACGTTGGTGAGAAGAAGACGTGTCACGAAGACGGTCAATTGCATCGATAACTGTGTTTAGTGCAGTTAGGTAACCGATTGTGTAATCCGTACCTGCGATATCGTTATCGATTGTGCCTGGTAGACCGATACATGGGTAGCCCATTTCAGTCAGTTTCTTAGCACCCATGTAAGAGCCGTCACCACCGATAACAACAAGTGCATCGATACCGTGCTTTTTCAGGTTCTCAATCGCTTGTTCACGAACTTCCACTTCTTTGAATTCAGGGAAACGTGCAGAGCCTAGGAATGTACCACCCTTGTTGATCACATCTGAAACGCTAGAACGATCTAGCTTCTCGATGCGGCCTTCGTAAAGACCTAGGTAGCCATCGTAAACACCGTAAACTTCCAATCCCTCAGATAGTGCTGTACGAACTACGCCGCGTACTGCTGCGTTCATACCAGGTGCGTCACCGCCACTTGTTAAAACACCGATCTTCTTAATCATGCTCACCCTCGATCTTTGGCAATCAATTTATTTAATTTTCTTCTAGGCCCCTTGTTACCAAGCAACCTGCATAATCCAGAACTGTGCGTTATGTTACATTTCCTCTACAGGAATACCAATGAAAACACACTTTTTTATGTAACTTTTCTACTTATGTAAGAGTATTACAGTTTCTCTTTGCAACTTCGTTGATTCACATCAGGATCACGATTCTTAGTAAGTAGTGATGGAAAGATAGCCAATAAGCGCCTATTTGTCGTTACGCTTGGTCTGATTTTTCGACCGCTACCAATCTTGCGCCTTTTGTTCTTTCTCTGGTCCAAAGACGACCGACAACGGATCCTGATGGATCAAGACGTCCGCTTCCGGGAAAAGCGCCAACAAATTATCTTCAACTTTATCGGCAATATGATGGGCTTTTATTAAAGGTAGATGATCATCCAACTCTAAATGCAACTGAATAAAGCGCGTCGGCCCAGACATGCGAGTTCTTAGCTGATGGACTCCTAACACACCTTCAACATTGATGCAGGCTTCACGGATCTGCTCCAGTTCTTCATCTGGTAGCTTTCTATCGAGCAATGTCTGAATCGCTTCGCTGACCATCTTGAATGCGCTGTACAAAATGAAGATACCAATCCCCACCGCAAACACAGCATCGGCTTGCGTTACCCCAAAATAGCTCAATCCTAAGGCCACCATGATGGCGCCATTCATGTATAAATCGGTTTGATAATGCAGTGAGTCAGCAGCAATCGCTTGGCTACCCGTTTTACGTACCACATGCTTTTGGAACATCACGAGTCCAAAAGTAACGACCATAGCGAATAGAGAGACATAAACCCCTAGCTCAGGTGAATTCAGCTCATGTGGACGGAAAAATCGCTCAATACCATTAAGAATCAAGAAGACAGCAGAACCAGAAATAAACATTGCCTGCGCCAGTGCTGCTAGCGACTCCGCTTTACCATGGCCAAAAGTATGTTCTCTATCCGCGGGTTGTAGTGAATAGCGTACAACAATAAGGTTCACGACCGATGCGGCGATATCCAGCATCGAGTCAATCAAGGAAGCAAGCAGACTGACAGAGCCCGTCACCCACCAAGTAATGACTTTTACTATTAAAAGAATCGTCGCAACAATGGTCGCCGTCCAAGCAGCGGTCGTGACTAAACGTGCATATTCGTGTTTCATAATCAAAGAGTTAACTCAAACCGTACTTTGAGTATACCTTGAGAATTATTGAATGAGTATGAAATCGCCAAGATCAAAAAGAGGCAGCACTCAGGCTACCTCTTTTACTTTATCTTTCAGCGATTAGCTGTTGTGGTGCTTGTGCATGCGTTTTTGCATTTTTTCGCCACACTCTTGGTGACGCTCTTTTTGTAGCTCAACATATTTTGTTTTTTGCTCAGGAGTCAGCACGCTCAGCATTTGGTGTTTCTTCTCTAGCATCTTAACGCGACGCTCAGTTTGCTTCTCAACCATCTCTTTTGCTAGGTCGTTTGCTGCGGCTTCATCGAAGTTATCAGCCAATAGAAGTGCTTGAACTTTATCGTGGTGCGCTTGACGCTCTGCCATGTGTGCTTCGTGACCATCTGCGAATTTTGCTTTCATCGCCGCTTTGTTCGCTTCACGCATTTCTTTTAGCTGGTCTTTCTGTGCATCAGTCAGGTCTAGTTGACGCATGATGCCACGGTCCATACCTTTGCCGCATTCACCGCGATGGCCTTTATGATCTTTACCACCAAATGCGAATGCGCTCGCTGTACCTAGAGTTAGTGGTAGAACAACAGCAGCCAGTACTAGTTTCTTTGCAGTTTTCATAATTTGATTCCTTACACAGGTTAGTGATTCTTCTGAGCTGTTCTCACAGCGCTTGAGTGTAGAATACGACCTACTAGGTAAAGCGACGTATAGAGACCGTAAAGAATCGTAAAGAGTGATTTTTACACTCTTCGTTACCTATCATTCCCATGTAATATTAAAGCAACCACGAATCATAAATAGGTACTCAAATGGCGAACATTCTTTTGATTGATGATGATACCGAGCTAACCAGTCTGCTTAAAGAGGTACTGAGCTTTGAAGGTTTTAACGTCAGTGAAGCCAACGATGGAGAAGCAGGCCTCGCGGCTGTCACTGATGAAATTGACCTTATTTTGCTCGATGTCATGATGCCAAAACTCAATGGAATGGAAACCCTAAAACGCCTGCGCGAAAACTGGGAGACGCCAGTGCTTATGCTAACGGCGAAAGGCGAAGAGATAGACCGCGTTATCGGCCTAGAACTGGGCGCAGATGATTACCTGCCAAAACCGTTTAGCGACCGCGAATTACTCGCTCGGATCCGGGCGATTTTGCGCCGTACCAGCAGCACCCAGAAGAGCGCGAAAAACAGTGACTGCATTGAGTACCAAGAAATCAAACTCTTCCCTGGCAAACAAGAAGCATACTGCGAACAGACATTGTTAGATTTAACGACGACAGAGTTTGCTCTTCTGACACACTTTGTGCAAAACCCTGGGCAAGTGCTAACTAAAGAAGCCTTGAGCTTAGATGTACTTGGCAAGCGCTTAGCCGCGTTTGATCGTGCGATCGATATGCACGTATCCAACCTACGTAAAAAATTGCCAGACCAAAGTAACGGTAAGCCTCGTATTAAGACGCTACGCGGGCGCGGCTACATGCTGATTGAGGAGGATTAATGCGAGCACCACGCTTCAAACTGCCGAAGATAAACAGCTTGTATGGACGCATCTTTGCCATCTTTTGGTTCACCATGTTTTTGGTTCTGATGGCAGTGCTGTCATTACCACACCTTGACCCACGGAAAGCACGCGACATCCCGCAAGACCACTATCAGCGTATGATTGAAATACGTGACGGTATCGAGAAGAAGTATCGCAAACAAGATAACCTCGGCAAGATTTTGTTCAGCATCGAAGGTCAGCGACGCAGTAAACATGATCCGCGTCCACGTATCTTCTTTTCCGATCACGAAGGCAACGTACTGACAACTTCTTCAGGTCACAGAGATTTCAAGCTACGTGCGCTACAAAACTTTGTCACTAGCATTGAAGATCAGTCCCAACCGAAGCAAAAACTTTACGGTCGCTACATGATCGCAGGCCCCGTGCCAATCAAAATAGCCAATTCGGATCTGTTGATGTACGTCGGCTTTAAATGGAATGAGCCGCCACCAATAATGTTGCGCCTGTTCGATCACCCATTGCAATTGCTGCTTGCAGTTATGCTCGTGAGTACCCCGTTATTGCTTTGGTTAGCGTGGGCTTTGAGCCAACCCGCTCGACGCTTGGAAAGTGCAGCGCAACGCGTCGCGAAAGGTGAGTTTGTCATCGATCCGAACCTAGAGAAAGGCACCACCGAGTTTCGTCAAGCCGGAACCAGCTTCAACCAAATGGTCGAGGCTGTGAATCAGATGATTTCTGGCCAGCAGCGTTTACTCTCAGACATTTCACATGAGTTACGTTCGCCTTTGACTCGCTTGCGTATGGCAAGTGCGCTGGCGACTCGTAAGCAAGGGGAAAGTCCAGAGCTGACCCGAATCGACACCGAAGCGCAACGTTTAGAGCAGATGATCGCCGAACTACTCGAACTTTCACGCATGCAAGTGAACAGTCACATGACGCGCGAGACTCAGCCAATAGTAAGTTTGTGGGAAGAGATTATTAAGGATGCGCAGTTTGAAGCCGAACAAATGGGCAAAGTACTGAACTACTCTAACCTTCCTGAACGCAGCATTTCTGGCAATCCAAAACTACTGATGAGTGCGGTAGAAAACATCATTCGTAATGCGATTTACTATGGCAAAGATGAAGTGAAGATCGACATTCAAGACAGCGCAGACACCTTGAGCATCATTGTAGATGACAATGGTGAAGGTGTGCCTGAAGAAGAATTAGAAGCCATCTTCCGCCCATTTTACCGAGTCTCGACAGCCCGTGATCGTCATTCTGGCGGTACCGGTCTTGGTTTAACCATTACCGAAAGTGCCATCCGCCAACACAGCGGTTCGATTATCGCAAGTCGCAGCCCATTGGGTGGGTTACGAGTCACGATTACTCTTCCATTACTCAAAGTAGGCAAATAACCTTACAAAGATCAAAGTTGATAATGATTTTTATTAACATTAAAGTAAATCCTTCATAAAGGAGGATTTACAATGTCGCATATTTTTCCAGAGCTTCCGTACCGCTACGATGCACTAGAACCATACATCGATGCGAAAACCATGGAAGTTCATTACAGCAAACACCATAAAACGTATTACGATAAATTTATGGCTGCCGCAAAAGGCAGCGCTCTCGAGACCCAAAGCCTCGATGACATCTTCGCTTGCATCTCTCAACACAGCCCAGCTATTCGAAACAACGGTGGCGGATACTACAATCACATCATTTATTGGAATTGTATGTCACCGGATGGTGGCGGTGAGCCTCAAGGTGCACTCGCTCAAGCCATCAACGATAAGTTTGGTGACTTCGAAAAATTCAAAGACGAGTTTGCTCAAGCGGCTATCAATACCTTCGGCTCAGGCTTTGCTTGGCTCGTTGTAAAAGATGGTGAGATTCACATTACCTCCACCAGCAACCAAGACAACCCTCTAATGGACGTTGCCGCGGTACAAGGTGAACCAGTCCTAGCATTGGATGTGTGGGAACACGCATACTACATCAGCTACCAAAACCGTCGTCCCGAATACATCGACGCATGGTGGAATGTGGTCAACTGGCGCGCAGTGGAAGAGAACTACACTCGCGCACTCAGTTAAACCTTTCAACATCTGGGCGACAAGGTTTACCTACACGCCCTTATGCCCCCAAGTCATTGTGTTGAATCTCGCTTCTCAAGGTGACTTGGGTATATACTGCCCGTCTGTTTTTGACCAACCTAATTCAATACCATGTTTGATATCGCTCTATACGAACCAGAAATCGCGCCGAACACCGGCAACATCATTCGCCTGTGTGCTAACTGTGGTGCGAATCTCCACCTGATTGAGCCACTGGGTTTCGATCTAGAAGAGAAAAAAGTCCGCCGTGCAGGTTTGGATTACCACGACTTGGCTCGTGTAACGCGTCATAAAGATTATCAAGCATTCTTGGAATACTTAGAGAAAGAGAAACAAGGCAACTACCGCCTATTTGCGTGTACGACCAAAACCACAGGTCATCATGTGGATGCGAAGTATCAAGAAGGCGATGTATTGATGTTTGGTCCAGAAACTCGCGGACTACCAGCAGATGTGATTGATAGCTTGCCAATGGAGCAGCGCATCCGCATCCCGATGATGCCAGATGCCCGTAGCCTGAACCTTTCTAATGCCGTTGCGATCATCGCGTTTGAAGCATGGCGTCAAATGGGTTTTGAAGGCGCAATGTAAGCGCACCAAATCACGGATACTAAAAAGGGCGCTGAATGCGCCCTTTTGCTTTTCTTACTTACCGATTAAATCAGTTGAGCTTGTTACGATCATTGTCGTCTTTACGCTCGTACTCACCTTCGAAGGTATTGCCGTTGTCCGATTGAGAATCAAATGGGTCACGACGAAACGGGTCTTGTTCATAGGGACCTTGATTTGAGAAGCCACCTTGGAAGCCGCCACCATTCATGGTCTTCACCACCATCTTGCTCATTAAGTATTTCGCAATCGCAGCGCGTGGCGCGGGAAGCAACACCAACATACCCAATGCGTCGGTCATGAAACCTGGTGTTAACAGCAATACGCCTGCAACTGCCAGCATCACACCTTCAAAAATCTGTTGAGCCGGAAGCTCACCTTGCTCTAAGCGACCTTGCACTGACATCAACGTCTGGATGCCTTGGCTGCGTACCAAAGACGCGCCAACAAATGCGGTGATCAGAACTAAAGCAATCGTAGGCCAAAGACCTAAAAAGCCTCCCACCTGAATAAATAGGCCGATTTCGATGATCGGGACGAAAATAAACGCCAATAATAAGATAGGAAACACATGCCCTCCTTTGTTGATTTCAGTGTAATGGCAAAAGCCTACTAAGCTCAAACGAATCGTTGTAAAAAAGCGTGTTCATCATAGGGATAATGCGTTGTACAAAAAACGCCCTTTGAATAAAGGTGCATATATAAAATTTGATCGTTGAAAAGTGCTATTTTCGCACTCTTAAAATCCATGTTTGTCGAGGAAAAACACCTACCCATAAAGGGTTATTAATATCCCGTTCATACTTTGCAAATTATTGACGCATTAAAAGCGAAAAAGGTGATCCACTTACTATTTTTATGCGCTAGGTGCAGTATGATGTGCCACATAAGTCAGGACGGTTTTTCCAGCCAAAAACTCTGATGAACGGATTCTAGATTGCAGAAATGGCTAATAAATAACTTAAATATCAGAATTATTATCTAAGGATCCTGTTATGGCTACACTATCTGATGCTCCAAAGACAGCAAACCAAGCCACTCGTATTGAAGAAGATCTATTAGGTCAACGTCATGTTCCTGCTGATGCTTACTACGGCATCCACACCCTTCGCGCTATCGAAAACTTTAATATTTCAAGCACTACCATTTCTGACGTACCTGAGTTTGTACGCGGTATGGTAATGACGAAAAAAGCCGCTGCACTAGCAAACAAAGAGCTAGGTGCAATTCCAAAAGACGTTGCTAACTACATTCTAGAAGCGTGTGATTTGATCCTTGAAACAGGTAAGTGCATGGATCAGTTCCCTTCAGACGTGTTCCAAGGCGGTGCAGGCACGTCAGTGAACATGAACACTAACGAAGTTATTGCGAACGTTGCGCTTGAACTGATGGGCAAAGAAAAAGGCCAATATGAGTTCATCAACCCGAACGATCACGTAAACAAGAGCCAATCAACAAACTGTGCGTACCCTACCGGTTTCCGAATCGCGGTTTACAACAGTGTTCATCAGTTGATGGAAGCGATCGAATACCTAAAAGGTGCATTCGAACTTAAAGCACAAGAATTCAAAGACATCTTGAAGATGGGTCGTACTCAGCTTCAAGACGCGGTTCCTATGACTGTGGGTCAAGAGTTCCACGCATGGGCAGTGACACTAAACGAAGAGATTCGCGCCCTAGACTACACGTCTAAGCTACTACTAGAAATCAACCTAGGTGCAACAGCTATCGGTACTGGTCTAAACGCACCAACAGGCTACCAAGCACTAGCCGTAAAACACCTAGCAGAAGTTACGGGTGTAGAAGTGGTTGCAGCAGAAGATCTAATCGAAGCAACATCTGACTGTGGTGCTTACGTAATGACGCACGGCGCGCTCAAACGTCTAGCAGTGAAACTGTCGAAGATCTGTAACGACCTTCGCCTACTTTCTTCTGGCCCTCGCTCTGGTCTAAACGAGTTGAACCTACCAGAAATGCAAGCGGGCTCTTCTATCATGCCAGCTAAAGTAAACCCAGTTATCCCAGAAGTCGTAAACCAAGTTTGCTTCAAGGTTCTAGGTAACGACAACACGGTATCTTTCGCAGCAGAAGGCGGTCAGTTACAGCTAAACGTAATGGAGCCAGTAATCGCACAAAGCGTGTTTGAGTCTATTTCTCTACTACACAACGCATGTGTGAACCTACGTGACAAATGTATCGATGGCATCACGGTGAACAAAGAAGTTTGTGAAAACTACGTTTACAACTCTATCGGTATCGTGACTTATCTAAACCCATACATCGGTCACCACGAGGGCGACATTGTTGGTAAGATCTGTGCTGAAACAGGTAAGAGCGTACGTGATGTGGTTCTAGAACGTGGTTTATTAACCGCAGAAGAGCTAGATGACATCTTATCGGTTGAAAACTTCATGCATCCGACTTATAAAGCGAAACGCTACGAGTAATCGCTGGTGAAAGGGGTCCCAAACGGGGCCCTTTTTTAGGCTCTGATACGGTTAACCACAATTTTTATGCGCTTTTTATTGCCGTAAGCCGCTCGGGTTCTGATTTTCTGAGCATTTACACCTGTTCCTGAGTGTTCAAAAAATCAGAATCATTAAAAACTAAAAGAGGTATCAATATGGTAATGGTCGAACTCTTCGTGGTTCTGCTCTTCATTTATTTGGGGGCAAGAATCGGTGGTATCGGCATTGGCTTTGCCGGTGGTGCTGGGGTAATTGCATTGTCTTTAATCCTAGGCGTCCCGACAAGCCAGTCTTTCATCCCTGTCGATGTAATCCTGATCATCATGTCTGTTATTACTGCTATCGCTGCAATGCAGGTAGCGGGTGGTTTAGATTGGATGGTTCAGGTTGCGGAAGACTTTTTGCGTAAACATCCCGAACGCATCACCTTTTACGCACCTATCGTGACATTTTTGATGACACTACTAGCAGGTACAGGTCACACAGCATTCTCTACTTTGCCAGTTATTGCAGAAGTAGCGAAAGGCCAAGGTGTTCGTCCTTCTCGTCCACTGTCTATCGCGGTAGTTGCCTCGCAAATCGCTATCACAGCATCGCCTATCTCAGCGGCAGTTGTGGCATTTGCTGCAATGTTGCATCCATTTGGCGTTGATTACCTAACGCTACTAGCGGTTTGTATCCCAACCACCTTCATCGCTTGTATGATCGGTGCATTTGTTGCGAACTTCATGGGCAGCGAGCTTAAAGATGATCCTGAATACCAAGACCGTCTAGCAAAAGGCCTTATCAAGCTAAACACAGAATCGAAACGCGAAATCTTGCCAACAGCGAAGAAAGCAACATTCATCTTCCTAGGCGCTATCGCATTCGTAGTCTGCTACGCAGCAGCGATCTCTGGTTCAATTGGTCTTATCGAAAACCCAGCACTTGGTCGTAACGAAGCGATCATGGCAGTCATGCTAGCGGCAGCCGCAGCAATCGTATTGAGCTGTAAAATCGATGCAGGCAAAATCCCAGCTGCTGCAACATTCCGCTCTGGTATGACAGCGTGTGTGTGTGTACTTGGTGTGGCATGGCTAGGTTCTACGTTCGTTAACGCGCACGTTGACGGCATCAAAGAAGTGGCTGGTGCGCTACTAGCAGACTACCCATGGATGCTAGCACTTGTTCTATTCTTCGCTTCAATGCTGCTTTACTCTCAAGGTGCAACGACCGTTGCGCTGATGCCAGCAGCACTAGCAATCGGTGTGGCACCACTTACCGCAGTTGCGTCTTTCGCAGCAGTAAGTGCGCTATTCGTACTACCAACTTACCCAACGCTACTGGCTGCGGTTGAGATGGACGACACGGGTTCAACTCGTATCGGTAAGTACGTATTCAACCACCCATTCTTCGTACCAGGCGTAGCAACTATCGCTTCAGCAGTTGCACTTGGATTCGCGTTCGGTGGGCTACTGATCTAGCAGAAACAGAGTCTTACTCGGGGGAGCTTCGGCTCCCTTTTTTATTGCCTGTTGTATTGGACAACGGTTAACAAATCTTCACTTCCATGAAACTTATTGGCTAGCCAGCAGGTCTGATTGAGTTACACTAACGGCAATTATCTAAGATGAATTGAACCTTTTATGCGTGCATTACTCTCCGTCTTACTCTTAGGGCTTATTACCTTTTCTGCGCCTTCTTTTGCTCTGTTTGGCAATGATCAGTTAGGGAACAGCCAAAGCAACACTTTTGGCAACAGCAACGATACGTTTGTGCCTGTCGATCAGGCTTTCCAATTCAACTATTACCAGCAGGACGGTAAGCTCATGCTGGACTGGCAGGTACGTGATGGTTACTACCTGTATCAAGAGCGCTTATCCGTTGCGGGCGAAAATGTGTCGCTAGGCGAACTGCAAATGGAAGACGGCACGCCGCATAAAGATGAATTCTTTGGTGACGTGCATATCTACACCCAGCCACTGTTTGTTAACGTGCCAATGCATGACTGGCAAGACGGTGCACGCGTGGTGGTGCAATACCAAGGCTGTGCCAAAGCTGGCTTCTGTTACCCGCCAGAAACTCGCGTAATTCCTATCAGCGCGTTTACTTCATCGAACTCAGATTCAACAGCGGCGACGACTGCACCAAAAGCAGAACAAGTACCAACAGCAACGCCACCAGCGGTGCAATCATCTACTTCTACCGACACACCATCGGCTCCAGTAACACAGCAAGATAGCCTTGCCGCCAACCTTGCTGATAACTGGTGGACACCACTTCTGTTCTTAGCGCTTGGTGTGGGTTTGGCGTTTACACCATGTGTACTGCCGATGTACCCAATTCTGACCAGCATCGTGCTTGGCAGTGGCAAACTAAGCCAACGCCGTGCGCTAGGCTTGTCGTTTGTCTACGTGCAAGGCATGGCGCTGACTTACACCCTACTTGGCCTTGTGGTGGCATCTGCGGGCATGCAGTTCCAAGCAGCGATGCAACACCCTTATGTGTTGATTGGTTTGAGTGTGCTGTTCGTGACACTCGCACTGTCTATGTTTGGCGTTTATAACCTGCAACTGCCAAGTGGCGTACAAACGTGGTTAAACAACCTAAGCAACAAACAACAAGGCGGCAGCAGCGCAGGCGTATTCGCCATGGGCGCGATTTCAGGTCTAGTGTGCTCACCATGTACCACGGCGCCACTGTCTGGTGCGCTACTTTACGTTGCACAAAGCGGTGACTTGCTGACTGGTGGTATCGCACTTTACGCACTGGCGACGGGTATGGGAATTCCACTCATTCTTGTTGCTGTATTCGGCAACAAACTTCTGCCAAAAGCAGGGGGTTGGATGGATCGCGTTAAGACCCTATTCGGCTTCATTCTGCTGGCAGCGCCTATCTTCCTACTTGAGCGCATCATGCCAGAAATATGGGCAACGGCACTGTGGTCAGCACTAGGTATCGCTGCATTTGGTTGGCTATACCACATCAAGAACAGCCTTGAGTTTGGTGGTTGGAAACAAAGTGCAGTAGGCATTATCGCTGTGCTTGGTTTGTTTGCGTCAGCTCAACCAGCACTTAATTACTGGTTTGGTGGCCACACAACAACGCAAACTCAACAAGTGACAGTAAGCTTTACGCGCGTCTCCAATGTAACAGAGCTCGAACAACAATTGGCATTGGCTAAGCAAGCCGGTAAACCCGTGATGCTCGACTTCTATGCTGATTGGTGTGTCGCATGTAAAGAGTTTGAAAAGTACACCTTCCATGACCCAAGTGTCGAAGTAAAACTGCAAGATTTTGTACTGCTACAGGCCGATGTAACCAAGAACCAAGTACAAGACATCGAACTTCTTAAGCATATGAATGTATTAGGTTTACCGACGATTGAATTTTGGGATGCGAATGGTAAACATGTTTCAAACGCTCGTTTGACCGGTTTTATGCAGGCCGAGCCTTTCTTGGCACACATCAACCAATTTTGATTGTGAATCATTCAAACGCCAGTGATACCTCGCTGGCGTTTTTTATTGTCTCAATAAAATCTCGAAACTTGCGTTTATATGCAATTTTTCTAATAAAAGTCGATTTGGTTCAGACTTTTAGCGCATAAACATTGTCCCCCCTGTTAAAGGTGGACAATAATTCCATTAACGAAATAGTCAAAAGTGTTTAACGTCATGGATTCGACCTACACCATTATCATCGCTGATGATCACCCATTGTTCCGCAACGCCTTGTTCCAATCGGTACATATGGCGGTGAGTGGTGCTAACCTCCTCGAAGCTGACTCTTTAGATGCACTCCTGACACTCCTTAAAAAAGAAGAAGAGCCCGACCTAGTGCTGCTGGATCTCAAAATGCCAGGTGCAAACGGCATGTCCGGTCTGATTCACTTACGTGCAGAATACCCAGACCTACCAATCGTCGTGGTTTCTGCCAGCGAAGAACCCGCAGTGGTTAGCCAAGTAAAAAGCCACGGCGCATTTGGCTTTATTCCTAAATCAAGCGACATGCGTGAACTTGTCAGTGCCCTTAACCAAGTGCTGAACGGCGACCCATTCTTCCCTGAAGGCTTGATCACCAATAACGCAGCATGTAATGACTTAGCAGAAAAGATTGCTGCGTTGACACCTCAACAATACAAGGTGCTCGGCATGCTATCGGATGGCTTACTCAACAAGCAAATCGCTTACGAGCTCAATGTCTCAGAAGCCACCATCAAAGCACACATGACCGCCATATTCCGAAAATTAGGCGTCAAGAATCGCACTCAAGCCGTTATTTTGCTGCAACAAATGGAATCAGAGCAGTAATGTGTTAATAAATATAACCAATTCACATTTATATGACGCAAAAAGAACAATAGACGTTAAAATGATAATGCCAATCACAGTGAGTCAGAGCTTATAAATAGCGTAGGAAAAAGGCTTGAGAACAAGGCGAAAATTTTTGATAAGTAGTTCTCCTACAATCGAAATTTTTAACGCCGTTATCGAGCGTTTTCACAAGCTAGAATAAGCAATTACTGGCTACGATCGGCATAGACTGTCACACACAGCCTCTTCATCCCTCTGTTAAACCGCTAACTCTGGGAGGTCATACTTTGTTAAGTATTCTCGTCACTCAATTCGTCGTACTCTGGGCCGTCATCGACCCGATTGGTTCAGTACCCGTTTATCTATCACAGACTCAGCACCTTACGGCAAAACAGCGTCGTCTCGTCGCATTAAAAGCCATTGCCATTTCAATGGGTGTGTTGCTGTTCTTTCTTATTGCCGGTCAGTTGTTACTGGAAGCAATGCAAATCCCATTACCCGCCTTCCAAGCCGCTGGTGGTTTAGTGCTATTACTGTTTGCATTGTCGATGATCTTTGGTGAAAGCAAGCCAGAACAAGAGCAAAAACTGGGCGAAGAAGTCAGCCACTCGGATCTCGCTGACTTAGCCGTTTACCCTCTTGCGATCCCTTCGATTGCGTCGCCGGGGGCAATGATGGCCATCGTGATGCTTACCGATAACAATCGCTACTCTTTCGTCGACCAAGCAATGACCGCAGGCGTCATGATTGCGGTACTTCTGGTTACCCTCTTCTTGTTACTGGGTGCAAACACGATTCAAAAAGTGATTGGTAACGTAGGTGCAGCCATCATCAGCCGCGTAATGGGGCTTATCCTTGCCGCTGTTGCACTGAATAATTTGCTGCTTGGTATAAAAGATTTCTATGTTAATTGATAAAACTCTTAGACCTTTGGCTAATTTAACATCAAATTAACATCACACTTTTATTCCCACCTCCTCTCAAACGCCCTAAAAACGGGCGTTTTTGCTTTTTAGCGTCCCGACTAAAGTTGAAAAGAGTTCTTGCCAGTGCCTTGCTAATGTACATGTTGAAACATTTTTTTAACAACAATACCAATCGTAAGGAGACGGCAATGGCATTTGAAAGCGAAGAAAGAGCCAAAGCCTACTGGGACAAGAACGTGAAGCTCATGATTACCCTGATGGTCATCTGGTTCGTAGTGTCTTTCGGCTGCGGCATCTTATTTGTCGACGTACTTAATCAATTTCAATTAGGTGGATACAAACTGGGCTTCTGGTTTGCTCAGCAAGGCTCCATCTATGCCTTCCTCGGTATTATTTTCTACTACGCGTGGAAGATGCGCCAAATCGACCGTGAATTCGGCGTGGATGAGTAAGGAGTAACTCAGATGGATTTGAAAACTATTACCTATCTTGTAGTTGGCGCGACATTCGTCCTCTACATCGGTATTGCGATTTGGGCACGTGCGGGCTCAACCAAAGAATTCTATGTAGCAGGCGGCGGTGTAAACCCTATCGCTAATGGCATGGCAACCGCAGCAGACTGGATGTCAGCAGCATCGTTCATCTCAATGGCAGGCTTGATAGCCTTCATGGGTTACGGCGGTTCGGTATTCCTAATGGGCTGGACTGGCGGTTACGTACTGCTTGCACTTCTGCTTGCACCATACCTACGTAAGTTCGGTAAGTTTACCGTGCCAGAATTCGTAGGTGAGCGTTTCTACTCTAACGCAGCGCGTATCGTAGCGGTTGTATGTCTTATCATCGCATCGGTGACTTACGTTATCGGTCAGATGAAAGGTGTAGGCGTGGCGTTCGGTCGCTTCCTTGAGGTGGATTACTCAACCGGTCTATTGATTGGTATGTGTATCGTATTCATGTACGCCGTAATGGGCGGTATGAAGGGCATTACCTACACGCAGATTGCTCAGTATTGCGTACTCATTTTGGCTTACACTATTCCTGCAATCTTTATCTCTCTGCAACTAACAGGTCACCCACTACCACAGATCGGTCTGGGTAGTACCATCCAAGGCACTGATGTCTATCTGCTCGATCGGCTCGACCAGGTGGTGACCGAACTCGGCTTTAGTGAATACACTACTCAAGTTCGTGGCGATACGTTAAACATGTTCGTTTACACCATGTCACTGATGATCGGTACTGCGGGTCTACCACACGTCATTATTCGCTTCTTTACCGTGCCTAAAGTACGTGATGCACGTACATCAGCAGGTTGGGCATTACTTTTCATTGCGATCCTTTACACAACAGCGCCGGCAGTATCTGCAATGGCACGTCTAAACCTAATGGATACGGTTAACCCAGCTCCTGGTCAGCATCTTGCTTATGACGAGCGCCCTGACTGGTTCAAGAACTGGGAGAAAACAGGCCTGCTAGGCTTTGATGATAAGAATGGCGATGGCCTGATTGAGTACACATCAAGCCCAGCGACTAACGAGCTAAAAGTTGACCGTGACATCATGGTATTAGCAAACCCAGAGATTGCTAAACTACCAAATTGGGTCATCGCGTTGGTTGCAGCAGGTGGTCTCGCAGCTGCACTATCGACGGCAGCGGGTCTACTATTGGCTATCTCGTCCGCGATATCACATGACTTAATCAAAGGCGTGATCAATCCAAATATATCCGAGAAGAAAGAGCTGCTTGCGAGTCGAATCTCTATGGCGGTCGCCATCGCAGTCGCCGGCTACTTGGGCTTGAATCCGCCAGGGTTTGCAGCAGGAACGGTAGCCCTCGCCTTCGGTCTGGCGGCATCCTCCATCTTCCCTGCGTTGATGATGGGTATCTTCAGTAAGAGCATCAACAAAGAAGGCGCAATCGCGGGTATGATTGCAGGTATCAGTATCACGCTATTCTACGTATTCCAGCATAAAGGCATCCTATTTGTTGCTGACTGGACGTACCTACAAAGTTGGGGGCAGAACTGGTTCCTAGGTATTGAGCCAAACGCATTTGGTGCAATTGGTGCGGTATTTAACTTTATTGTGGCGTTCGCTGTATCAAGAGTGACAGCAGAAACACCACAAGAAGTAAAAGACCTAGTCGAGCACGTACGTGTACCTGCAGGCGCTGGCGGTGCGGTAAACCACTAAAATATAACGCAAACCACAAAAGCCCCGCTTGGGGCTTTTTTATTCACTTAACTTATTCTAATAATTAGATATTCCCTGAACCGTAGCAAGGAAGCATACCAATGCCATTGATTATATGTTCAGGGGTTACGCGGAAAAAATCGCTTAGAACAAGGCAAAGATTGCAGCAAGCTAGTTGCTCTAACTTCAAAATCTTTAACGAAGTTATTAGCGATTTTAGCCAGTAAAAATGAACAGATAATTGATGGGATTAGTATTTTATGTTCAAAAACAAGCACTTTATTATCGCTCTGTTGATCGCCCCAATTTTGTCTTTAATCGCTTATTTCGGTACAGACATGGCTCTGAGTGAGAAACCTCATGCCGCTAAAGAAGGGGAAAGCTACAAGCTGGCCAGCAAGTCGAATTGCCGTTACACCAGTGGCTTGTGTGATATGGAGAATGGCGACTTTAAAGTGAAGTTTCGCTCAGAAAAGCTGACGCCAGATAGCTTAGAGTTGTCTTTACATGCTGCTTATCCACTGGAAGGGGTGAAGCTTTCAGTGGTGGATAGCCAAGAGCAAAACGCACAGCCAATCGATATGACGCCTACGGATCAAGTCGGGCAAAACTGGACCATCACTTTGCCTAAGCCTGCATCGGCAGAGAGTTGGTTGCGTGTTGCGATTCAATCTGAAGGCACGTTCTACTACGGTGAAACGCAAACGGCATTTGTGAAATACGAAACCCTGTTTACGGACAAATAACTTACCTGCTCCATAAGGCTTGAAGACGCATTTGAGCCAACCTTATCTCGCGAAAGAATACCGAGCTTAATTGTAGGGATTGAGCTCACCCACTTCAGCCGATACTGAGTCCGAGTATCGGCTTTTTTTGTTGTGTTATTTCCTCAAAAAAGCTGTGGTTGCTAATCGACAATTAATTGATAATAATTATCATTATCTTAAATATCGAGGTAACTATGGACAGCAGCCAAGCCATCTACAACGCCTTTTTCAAAGCACAAGACCGATTCCTTCATGTGTATGCGCCAAGCGGCTTCGAACCCGATGTGATTCATGATTACATCCATTGGGGCATGGTGCTGTCGTCCATCTATGATCACGATACAGAGCACGAAAATCTGTTGCTGTGCGAGCTGTATTTGCGCCAAGTCTACTTCCATCTACTCGACGCGATTCAAGACCCTACTCGTAGTCGCATCTTCCGCCGAGTTTGCCTCGATTCCATTCACACTCCGCTACTTTGTCTCAAACGCTACTACTACCAGTTTGAGGATGGCGATGTGAAATTTCTCTCATTACAACAACAATTACGTCTGATACAGACGCCACTCGATTAAACAAAAGGAACCTACCATGACCACGGAATTCCGTATCGAAGCGGACAGCATGGGCGAAGTCAAAGTCCCAGCCAACGCTTTGTATCAAGCCCAAACTCAACGCGCTGTCGATAACTTTGCTTTCAGCACACACACCATGCCGACGGGCTTTATCCAAGCACTCGCTCACATCAAACAAACCGCAGCGCTCACCAATGCTCAACTTGGCTTACTGGAAGGTGATATCGCCAATGCCATCGCCGATGCCGCGCAAGCAATCATTGATGGTAAACACATCGATCAATTCCCTATCGATGTATTCCAAACCGGCTCGGGCACCAGCTCAAACATGAATGCCAACGAAGTGATTGCAACATTGGCGTCTGAGCACCTAGGCGGAACGGTCAATCCAAATGATCACGTCAACATGGGTCAAAGCAGTAACGACGTAGTGCCTACCGCAATTCAAGTCAGCTCTGCAATTGCGATTGAAAAGCAGCTACTGCCTGCACTGTCCCACCTAAGTGAAACACTAGAGGCTAAGCAACAAGCCCTAAAAGATGTGGTGAAAACAGGCCGCACGCACCTCATGGATGCGATGCCAATTACCTTCGCCCAAGAGCTTGGTGGCTGGCAGTTCCAAATCGAGCACGCCAAACAAGCCATCGAACAAACACTGCCAGTTGTGAAAGCGTTAGCCCAAGGCGGAACAGCGGTAGGGACAGGGATCAACGCCGATCCACGCTTCGCCGATCTTTTTGCCGACAACCTAACGCAATCAACGCGCATCGAGTTTGCTTCAAGCAAAAACTTCTTCTTCAATCTCAGCAGTCAGGATGCGATCGTTGCCCTATCGGGACAGCTCAAAACAGCAGCAGTTGCGATCATGAAGATCGCAAACGATCTTCGCTGGATGAACTCAGGTCCACTAGCCGGCTTAGGTGAAATCGAACTGCAAGGCTTACAACCGGGCTCTTCTATCATGCCGGGCAAAGTGAACCCTGTGATTCCAGAAGCAGCGGCCATGGCGTCGGCACAAGTGATTGGTAACGACGCGACAATTACCGTTGCAGGTCAATCGGGTAACTTCCAACTTAACGTGATGCTGCCAGTGATTGCTCACAATGTACTAGAAAGCATTGAACTGCTGTCGAACAGCGCCGTTGCTTTGGCAGACAAAGCCATCGCGACGTTTGAAGTGCGCCAAGACAACCTTGATGTCGCACTGGCGAAGAACCCAATTCTGGTCACCGCACTTAACCCTGTGATTGGCTACCTAAAAGCTGCCGAAGTTGCGAAGAAAGCCTACAAACAAGGTCGCGCGATCATTGATGTCGCGGAAGAAGAAACGGACTTAGATCGCGCCACATTAGAAAGATTGCTCGATCCAGCCAAACTGACTCAAGGCGGCGTTGCAGAATAAGCCACCGACTAATCACCCCCTTTTAAAGCAAAAGACCTCCAAACGGAGGTCTTTTTTCTAGGCGACTCGATTGAGTACCGAACGCAATTTCAAAGGTTTCACCGGTTTGGCGATAAAACTAAACCCATTGGCTTTAATGCCTTCCATCATGTCATCGGTTCGATCGGCACTGATGATCACCCCTTCAAAACGGTTACCCAGCCGCAAGCGGCATTGCTGCAACACTTCTAATCCTGTTCGACCATTGTCTAAACGATAATCGGAGAAAATCACATCCGGCAGCCAATCGTCTTCGATCGCTTTCAGACTCTCAACGATGTCGGTCGCAATGCGAATATCACAGCCCCAACGTGAGAGTAGATTTTCCATTCCGACCAGAATATCTGGCTCATTATCGACACACAGCACACGAATATGGCTCAAGTCAGATTGTGCACTCTTCACTGCTTTGACTGCCGGAATGTGCACCTTCTCTGCTTTATCTAAGGTAATCGAGAACACGCTGCCTTGACCAAACCAAGAACGCATCGAGATTTCATGCCCTAGCACTTGAGCAATACCTTTCGAAATAGCCAAACCTAACCCTAAACCTTGGTCAGAACGCACTTGAGTACCACGATTAAACTCTTCGAAGATCTCTTGCTGTTTCTCTTCTTCGATCCCCATGCCGTTGTCCCATACATCAATACGCACTCGCCCTTGTACGCGACGAACACCGAGCGCCACTTTGCCATTCGGGCTATATCGGAACGCATTGGTAAGGAAGTTCTGCACCACGCGGCGCAGCAATTTCGGGTCAGATTTCACCATCAAAGATGATGGGATCATGGTGAACTCAATGCCTTGTTGTTTCGCCAGCGCACTGAATTCCGCATTCAAGTTAGCTAATACATCATTGACCGCAAAGCCATGCACATTGACGTCCAACTTGCCCGATTCCAAACGTGAGATATCCAGCAAATCACCAATCAAATCTTCCGCGGCGCCTAATGCACTCTCGATGTGAGTCGACAGCTTTTGGGTTTCACTGTCTTTGGCAACTTCCGACAACGAAGAGGCAAACAGACGAGCGGCGTTCAACGGTTGCATCAAGTCATGGCTTACCGCAGCCAAGAAGCGCGACTTGGACTGTGACTCATGCTCAGAACGTTGGGTCGCTGCCACCAGTTGTTTGTTCAATTGTTCCAACTCACGAGTACGAGCACGAACGCGTTCTTCTAGTGTCTCATTGGCGTCTTTCAGAGCTTGCTCTGCATCGCGGAACACGGTGATATCGGTAAAGCTCATCACGAAGCCACCACCAGGCATTGGGTTACCTTGCACTTCAATTACGCGACCATCTGGACGCACACGGGAAGAGGTATGTCGCGTGCCTTGATCAAGGTGATAAACGCGGCGACGAACGTGGTCTTCAGGGTCACCCGGACCACATAAACCTTGCTCAGCATTATGACGAATCACATCCGCAATCGGACGCCCGACCTGAATCAATCCCGGCGGGAAAACAAATAACTCCAGATAGCGTTGGTTCCACGCCACCAGCCTTAGTTGCTTGTCGACCACTGCGATGCCTTGCCCAATGTGTTCAATCGCACCTTGCAATAAGCCACGACTGAAATCGTACAGCTCTGAGGCTTCATCAACGATGGTCGCCACTTCCTCAAGCTGCATGTTTCTGCCTTGCAAAGCAGAAGTAAGTACTAACTTAGCTGAAGAGGCACCAAACACACCAGCAAGGACACGCTCGGTGTGTCGAATCAAGGTAGAGGGAGCTTGTTGATTGGGAAGCAGCTCTTCGCGTTGCTGACTCCAATAGGTTTGGAAGGCAGATTTCACTCGCGTTCGTCCGACAAATCGAGAGGCTAACATCTCCAGTTCACTGACCGTCACACGGCTCTGATACAAGCTGATGTTTTCACTTTCAGGCAACGGCGTACCAACGAATGACGCCGATTGTAAGCGTTCACTTATGCTTGGGCGCGTAGCTAGTGATACCGCAACAAAACACGCGGTATTCGCCACCACGCTGAGGATCATGCCCCAGTCAGAAACAGCAATACCAAAGCCTGCCAATAAATCAGGCGGAGTGATCAACCAAATCAGCAAGTTGTTGCTTGCATCGCCCGCCAGCATGTCGGTTTGGCTCATCAAAGTAATCAACCAAATGGTGAAACCCACCAGCAAACCCACATACACGCCTTTCTTGTTGCCCTGACGCCAGTACATACCGCCAAGCAGAGACGGAGCGAACTGGGTAATCGCTGCAAACGAGAGAAAACCTATCGCAGAGAGTGAGTGGATACTATCTAAAGCCTGATAAAAGCCCCATGCTCCAATCAAAAGAAGCAGAATAAGTCCGCGACGTATACGTAATAACAGCGTAGAAAAATGATGATGATTGCGTTTTGATAACTTCATCCGACGCAGAATCAGTGGCATCACCAAATCGTTAGATACCATGATTGCTAAGGCAATGGTCGAGACGATAACCATGCCACTTGCCGCGGAAGTACCGCCCAAGAATGCCAGCAAGGCGATGTCATTCGCGCCCACCGCCATCGGCACGCTGATCACGTACGTATCGGCAGGGCTGCCACTCAGTAGGCTTTGCCCTACCCATGCGATTGGCAGAACGAAAATGCCCATCAGAATCAGATACAGTGGGAACAACCAACGAGCGACGTGTAAGTCTTGCGCGCGTTCATTCTCGACCACCATGGTGTGAAACTGACGTGGCAAACAGACAATCGCCAGCATGGTCAGAATGGTATGAATCAACAAGGTCGGAATGTTGGGGGACTCATAGGTTTCAGCAGCAATATCGGCAAGGTGGAAGCTTTCGGTATCCATCGCGAGCCAAACAATAAATACGCCCACCACTAAAAACGCCACCAACTTAAGCACTGATTCAAACGCAATCGCCATCATCATGCCGCGGTGGTGTTCGGTGTTATCGATATGACGCGTACCAAACAGCATGGTGAAGATCGCCATCGCCCCGACCACAAACCAAGACACGCTGTAGTTTTGATAACTGAGATCAGATGCTAAATCTGGCGCGATGATCTCCAACCCCATGGTGATGCCACGCAGTTGCAAAGCGATATATGGAAGGATGCCTGCCACGGCGATTAAAGTCACAACCACCGCCAAGCCTTGCGATTTGCCATAGCGGGCGGCAATGAAATCGGCAATGGAAGTGATGTGTTCGCGCTTGGCAATCAAGATAAGCCGAGCGAGGACGCGCCAGCCGATGGTAAACACGATTATAGGCGCAATATAAATGGGTAGGAAGGACCAAGGATTGTTGCTCGCCTGCCCGACCGTGCCGTAGAAGGTCCACGACGTACAGTACACCGCAATCGACAAACTGTAGATCCATGGTCGCCAACGCGCTAACCATCTCTTTTGTTTGTCACCGTACCAAGCGATTAAAAACAGGATTCCCAAATACGCCAAAGAAACGGGAATCACTAGCCATCCTTGCATCCGATATCCTTTCTTACTTTTCTTGCCTTTCTTGCTGTTTTTAAAGCAAGGAATAAAAAACCTCTCCATAATGGAGAGGTTTCATTTAACACTGCTTTTACAACAGAGACAAAGGTTAGTTTTTAATCTCTGTCACAGAAGCTTAATTCTGTGCTTCGGGAGCATTAGCTGAGAGATCAACCACATTACTTTCATCATTTTGAGGCTCAACTTTGATAAACAGTGCAATAAAGCCCATCGCCGCCATCAACCAGAAGATATTCGCCCCCCAGTGCTCATAGCCCCAACCACTGATCACCGTCATCAACGCGATAAACGCACCAAGTGGGATTGCGTTATACAGTGCCTGCAATGCCACCATCTTGTTCTCAGCTGAGTTCTGGATGTATTGAATCGCGGCAATGTGCGCCATTGCAAACGTCACGCCGTGAAGCATTTGCACTACCACCAACGCCAAAATAGAGGTCGTAGACGCAGTCATGCCCCAACGTAGCATCACACCACCAGCCGCAACCACAAACAGAGTGCGTAAAGACCAGCCAGCGAATAGACGCTTACTCAGAGCAAACACAGCAACTTCAGCTGCCACGCCCAAGCTCCATAAGTAGCCAATCACATCTTCTGAGTGACCCGCTGCTTTCCAGTGAATCGCACTAAAACCGTAGTACGCCGCGTGGCTGCCTTGGATTAACGCCATCAACACAAGGAACTTCACGACCGGCTTATCCGTAAGCAATGTAGAAAGTTTTGGACGTTCAGCATGTTGACCATCGCGTGTCACAGGCATTGGGTTAGTGCTACGCATCGCGAGTAATAGCGAGATAAACACACCGACCATCGCCGTGTACAAAATCATGTCAGAGCCAAACTCTGCCACCAAGTAACCCACCACAGTCGAGCCTGCAATAAAGGCAACCGAGCCCCACAAACGGGTACGACCGTAATCAAGCATTTTCAAACGAGCGTAGTAGTTCGCCATCGCATCAGACAGAGGCACGACAGGACCACAACACAAGTTGAACAAGACGGTGGCAAGCGCCATTAACCAGAAGTTGCCGCCAGTGAAAAAGTGGAAACCAACAAAAATGAGGGCAGCAAAGCTCAACCAACGTAGGGCAGGCATGATGTGTTCGACTTTATGTAGACGTGGGGTGAGTACCATGTTCGCCACACAGCGCGTCGCCAAACCTAGACCAACTAACAGACCAATATCTGTTGGAGAAACGCCCTGCTCTTTAAACCACAACGACCAAAATGGCAGATACACGCCATACGCAAAAAAGAATCCGAGAAAGTACTGGGAAATCCAGCCATACGGAGAGGGTTTCAACATCACTGACATCCTAAAAAACGACAAAAACTAACGACTTCCGCCACGTAAACGTTTGGGACGCGGAATTATGGATCGCAATGCGTAATAGAAAAAGGGAAGAATCGGCAACTTACCGTTTCCTCAATGGCACAGGGTCTCGAAATGCAAAATTAGATTGTGACGATTTAGACCAAAGTCGTCTGGCTTCGACAGGGAAATTTGTCAGACTTAGAATGTGTTCCCACCAAATTTAGGTGCTCTCATGCCTGACAAATTTAATATGCAATCTCCACCGTTCGACCGCCTGACTGACGCACAGCAAAATCGACTGCGCTCGTCTCTTGATGTGGCGTACTACCGAACGCGAGATGTCATCTTAGCTTGTGGGCAAGACAACCCTCACCTGCACGTGCTGATTAAAGGCGCTGTAGAAGAGCGCTCAAAAGATCAAGACGAAGTGTTTGCTCACTACGCTAACGACGACATGTTTGATGTACGCTCTTTGTTTGAAGAAAGCGTGCGCCATCAGTATGTGGCACTGGAAGATACCCTCTCGTACTTGCTGCCCAAAGAAGTGTTTCTTGAGCTGTATAACGAGAACGGACAGTTCGCTGCCTACTTCGATAACAACTTATCCAAACGCCAAGCCCTCATTGAGGCCGCTCAACAACAGCAAAACCTAGCGGAATTCATTCTGACTAAAGTAGATAGCAGCATCTATCATCCACCGATGCTATTGGCACCTGATATGCCAATTAATCAAGTCACCAAAACACTTAAAGACAATGGCATTGATGCCGCTTTGGTTCAGCTTAACCAAGATGACCCGCGCTTAGAGCAATATCCATCGGCGCATCCCTACGCGATAGTGACGCGAACCAATATGCTCCATGCCGTAATGCTTGACGACCACTCACTCGATACGCCAGTAAGTGAGATAGCCACCTTCCCTGTTTATCACGTGGATGATGGTGACTTCTTGTTTAACGCCATGATCACCATGACGCGCAATCGCATGAAGCGTCTAATGGTGTGCGAAGGCAGTCAAGCGGTCGGTATGTTGGACATGACGCAAATCCTCAGTGCGTTTTCCACTCACTCACACGTACTGACACTCAGTATTGCTCGAGCCAGCAGCGTGGGAGAGTTAGCCCTTGCTTCTAATCGACAGCGTCAGTTGGTGGACAGCTTGCTAACCAATGGCATCCGTACTCGCTTTATCATGGAGCTGATATCTGCCGTAAACGAACAAATCATCGAAAAAGCGTTTGAGCTTGTGGTGCCACCAGCACTACACGATCACTGCTGTCTGATTGTGCTTGGCTCGGAAGGTCGTGGAGAGCAAATCCTTAAAACGGATCAAGATAATGCATTGATCATCCAAGATGGGCTGGAATGGGAACATTGCGCCGAAGTGATGCAAACCCTCACCCATACCTTGCAACAACTGGGTTATCCACTCTGCCCTGGCAAAGTCATGGTTAACAATCCGAAGTGGGTCCGAACGCAGCAAGACTGGATTAAAACGCTCGATGGTTGGATTGCTAAAGCACAGCCAGAACAAATCATGGATTTAGCCATCTTCAGCGACGCTCATGCGGTCGCAGGCAATCGAGAGTTGCTCACACCTATCGCCGAGCACCTCAGAGACAGCATGGAAGATCGCATGTTGATTCTGTCCGATTTCACTCGCCCCGCTCTGCAGTTTTCCGTGCCTCTTACTCTATTTGGCAACGTAAAAAGTGCCAAGGACGGGCTGGATATTAAGCGCGGCGGCATCTTCCCAATTGTGCATGGTATTCGCACTTTGGCATTGGAATACGCGATTGAAGAGAAGAACACCTTCGAGCGTATCGAAGCACTGAGAAACAAACGCATCTTAGAACCAGAAACCGCCGATAACCTCAATGAGGCGCTGAAGCTGTTCTTCAAGATCCGTTTGAACCAGCAATTGAGTAAGCAGGAAGCACTCAACAACATCGACATCAAACAGTTAGACAGGACAGAACGAGACCTGCTACGCCACAGCTTACACGTGGTGAAAAAGTTTAAGCAGTTCTTAGGCTTCCATTATCAAATCCGTGATTAGAGTCTTTTAGGCAAATAAGACGAGAGGTAACAGGGATGAATTGGCTACAAAGGAAATACTGGCATTACAAGCTGAAAGGATCACCTTATCAGCCACTGTTTTGTTCGCCGCAAAAAGGCGAGTTTGTCTCTCTCGATTGCGAAACCACCAGCTTGGATCCCAACCGTGCCGAGCTGGTCACCATCGCTGCGACAAAAATCATCGACAATCGCATCATCACCAGCAAACCGTTCGAAGTTCGACTGCGCGCCCCACAATCACTCGATTCAGGCTCGGTAAAAATTCACCATATCCGCCACCAAGATTTGGTGGATGGTATCAGCGAAAAAGAAGCGCTCATCAAGTTACTCGACTTTATCGGTAATCGCCCTTTGGTTGGCTACCACATTCGCTATGACAAAAAGATCCTCGACCTCGCTTGTCTGAGGCATTTAGGCTTCCCACTCCCTAACCCGCTTATCGAAGTGAGCCAGATTTATCACGACAAGCTCGAACGTCATTTGCCTAACGCCTACTTCGACTTAAGTCTTGATGCAATTTGTAAGCACCTCGAGCTGCCGATTCAAGACAAACACGATGCCCTGCAAGACGCAAAATCCGCGGCTTTGGTGTATGTGCGTCTAACCAAAGGCGATTTACCAAACCTGAGTGTGCCTTATACCCAATAGGTTCAATACTCAGCTTTCGGTCCACCTCCCACATTCGCTTTTATTTCAGCAATATCGCGGCGCATTCCTCACTCTCATCCTAAAGTCTAATTGTGGAAATACGCGCTGTGACTGACAGTTATATGCACAGCAACGTTCTTGATGAATCACAGACTAAAGAACGGAAACCGCCCTACAAAAGACGAAGGTCGAGAATTAAAGGCACAAGGAGAGAAGCCATGAGCGAAGCCCACGTTTATCCGGTAAAAGAAAATATTAAAAACCATACGCATGCGGATAATGACACTTACCTAGCCATGTATCAGCAGTCGGTAAGCGACCCTGAAGGCTTCTGGAGCGAACACGGTAAAGTTGTCGATTGGATTAAGCCATTCACTCAAGTTAAAAACACCTCTTTCGATACTGGTCACGTCGACATTCGTTGGTTCGAAGACGGCACGCTGAACGTATCTGCAAACTGTATTGACCGCCACCTTGCCGAGCGTGGCGATGAAGTCGCGATCATCTGGGAAGGCGATGATCCTGCTGACGACAAAACCCTCACATTCAATGAACTACACAAAGAAGTGTGTAAGTTCTCTAACGCACTAAAAGAGCAAGGCGTGCACAAAGGCGACGTGGTTTGTCTTTACATGCCAATGGTGCCAGAAGCGGCTATCGCAATGCTGGCATGTACGCGTATTGGTGCAGTTCATACCGTGGTATTTGGTGGTTTCTCACCAGAAGCCCTGTCCGGTCGTATCATCGACTCAGATGCGAAAATCGTAATCACTGCTGACGAAGGCGTTCGTGGTGGTCGCGCAGTACCACTGAAGAAAAACGTTGATGAAGCACTGACGAACCCAGAAGTAAAAAACATCGACAAAGTTGTCGTTCTAAAACGCACGGGCGGCGACATTGATTGGCACGAGCACCGTGACGTTTGGTGGCACGAAGCAACGGCTGTCGTTTCTGATGTGTGCCCACCAGAAGAGATGAAAGCGGAAGACCCTCTATTCATTCTTTACACTTCAGGCTCAACAGGTAAACCAAAAGGCGTGCTGCACACCACAGGTGGTTACCTAGTATACGCAACCATGACCTTCAAATACGTGTTCGATTACCAAGAAGGTGAAACGTTCTGGTGTACGGCGGATGTGGGTTGGATTACAGGTCACACTTACTTAATTTACGGTCCACTGGCGAACGGTGCGAAGACTATTCTTTTCGAAGGTGTACCAAACTACCCAAGCACGGCTCGCATGAGTGAAGTGGTTGATAAGCATCAAGTAAACATTCTCTACACTGCACCAACAGCGATTCGTGCACTAATGGCAAAAGGTAACGAAGCGGTAGCCGGAACATCTCGTTCAAGCTTGCGTGTAATGGGCTCAGTAGGTGAACCTATCAACCCTGAAGCATGGGAGTGGTACTACAAGACCATCGGTAATGAGAACTCACCTATCGTTGATACTTGGTGGCAAACAGAAACAGGCGGTATCTTGATTGCGCCACTACCGGGTGCCACAGACCTGAAACCAGGCTCTGCAACTCGCCCATTCTTCGGCGTACAACCTGCGTTAGTGGACAACATGGGTAACATCATCGAAGAAACCGCTGCAGAAGGTAACTTGGTGATCCTTGATTCATGGCCAGGTCAGATGCGTACCGTTTACGGCGACCATGAGCGCTTTGAGCAAACCTACTTCTCTACCTTCAAAGGCATGTACTTCACCAGTGATGGGGCTCGTCGTGACGAAGACGGTTACTACTGGATCACTGGTCGTGTAGATGACGTATTGAATGTGTCGGGTCACCGCATGGGTACCGCAGAGATTGAATCAGCACTGGTTGCACACGATAAGATTGCAGAAGCGGCGATTGTCGGTATTCCTCATGACATCAAAGGTCAGGCAATTTACGCTTATGTCACGCTTAATGATGGTGAGTTCCCATCAGCGGAATTACATAAAGAAGTAAAAAATTGGGTGCGCAAAGAGATTGGTCCAATCGCAACACCAGACGTGCTGCACTGGACAGACTCGCTACCGAAAACTCGCTCCGGCAAGATCATGCGTCGTATCTTGCGTAAGATTGCAACGGGTGATACCAGTAACTTAGGAGACACTTCTACACTGGCCGATCCAAGCGTAGTAGACAAGCTGATCGCAGAAAAAGCAGAACTGGCATAACACCCAACCCTGTTTTAAACGCTAGTCTCAAAGCCGCCATTGCATATGGCGGCTTTTTTGTGTGTGGATGCAAAATAAACCACAAAAGAAACGTGGCAATTATGTTGTTTTTGTTAACTGGGTTACAGAAATGGCGGGGGCTATTGGGAGATTAGACCAGTAAATTGCTGCTAATTGCTGTGAATTAGCTATAATCTTGGTCGATTTTTTAAAATTTGCGCGGTTTTAACAAAAAAATCGTGCTGATTTATCGTATATTTGAGAATATAAACGTTCTGCTCACGATAAAGGAAGATAGCAACACAATGTCTGCAAAGTCACGGATTCTTGTTCTAAATGGGCCAAATCTTAATCTATTAGGCCTGCGTGAACCGACACACTATGGTAACAAC
Organism: Vibrio sp. 10N.222.52.B12; assembly: GCF_002875385.1. NCBI lineage: Bacteria > Pseudomonadati > Pseudomonadota > Gammaproteobacteria > Vibrionales > Vibrionaceae > Vibrio > Vibrio sp. 10N.222.52.B12. Next base: position 55,716 of record NZ_MDAW01000126.1, read on the forward strand.
ACCCTAGCACAGATTGTTGACGCTTTAGCTGAACAGGCTCACAAGTCTGGGGTGGAACTTGAACACCTGCAATCTAATCGTGAGTACGAGCTGATTGAAGCGATTCATGCCGCGTACGGCAAGGTGGACTTCATCATTATCAATCCAGCAGCCTTCACTCATACCAGTGTTGCGCTGCGAGATGCACTACTTGGCGTAGCCATCCCATTTATCGAGGTGCACCTATCGAACGTTCATGCCCGTGAGACGTTCCGTCACCATTCTTACCTCTCTGATAAAGCGGAAGGGGTAATTTGCGGTTTAGGTGCGCAAGGTTATGAATTTGCTCTGTCTGCAGCAATTGCGAAATTGCAGGCAAAGTAGACCAAACACTCTGCAGCCCGTTAGGGTTGTCTTAATCACAAGATAAAAGAGAAAGAAAAGATGGATATTCGTAAAATCAAAAAGCTAATTGAGTTAGTTGAAGAGTCTGGCATTGCTGAGCTAGAGATTTCTGAAGGTGAAGAGTCGGTGCGAATCAGTCGTCACGGCGCACCCGCTGCTCCAGCACCAGTTCATTACGCAGCAGCTCCAGTAGCAGCACCTGCTCCAGTGGCAGCACCGGTCGCTGACGCTCCAGCGATGGCAGCAGAGGCACCAGCAGCAGTTCCTGCAGGTCACCAAGTTCTTTCTCCAATGGTTGGTACTTTCTACCGTTCTCCAAGTCCAGATTCAAAGTCATTCGTTGAAGTTGGTCAGAGCGTAAATGCTGGCGATACACTATGTATCGTTGAAGCGATGAAAATGATGAACCAAATTGAAGCGGACAAATCAGGTGTTGTAACTGCAATCCTAGTTGAAGACGGCCAGCCAGTTGAATTCGACCAACCACTAGTTGTAATCGAATAAGCGGGGCTTGCCTTATGCTAGATAAAGTAGTCATCGCGAACCGAGGTGAAATTGCACTTCGTATCCTTCGCGCTTGTAAAGAATTAGGCATTAAGACTGTGGCAGTACACTCGACTGCTGACCGCGATCTTAAGCACGTACTACTCGCAGACGAAACAGTATGTATCGGTCCAGCTCGTGGTATCGACAGCTATCTGAACATCCCTCGCATCATTTCTGCAGCAGAAGTGACGGGTGCGATTGCGATTCACCCAGGTTACGGCTTCCTATCTGAGAACGCAGACTTTGCTGAACAAGTAGAGCGCAGCGGTTTCATCTTCGTTGGTCCTAAAGCAGACACCATCCGCATAATGGGTGACAAAGTGTCAGCAATCAACGCAATGAAAAAAGCTGGCGTTCCTTGTGTACCAGGTTCTGACGGTCCACTAGATAACGACGAAGACAAAAATAAAGCCCACGCTAAGCGTATCGGCTACCCGGTAATCATCAAAGCTTCTGGTGGTGGCGGTGGCCGTGGTATGCGCGTTGTTCGCTCAGAAGGCGATCTTATTGAAGCTATCGCAATGACCCGTGCAGAAGCAAAAGCGGCGTTCAACAACGACATGGTTTACATGGAGAAATTCCTAGAGAACCCTCGTCACGTTGAAGTTCAGGTAATTGCTGATGGCCAAGGTGGCGCGATCCACTTAGGTGAACGTGACTGCTCTATGCAGCGTCGTCACCAGAAGGTTGTTGAAGAAGCTCCAGCACCAGGTATCACTGAAGAGATGCGTAAGTACATCGGTGAACGTTGTACACGTGCATGTCTAGAAATCGGTTACCGCGGCGCAGGTACGTTCGAATTCCTATACGAGAACGGTGAGTTCTACTTCATCGAAATGAACACTCGTATTCAGGTTGAGCACCCAGTAACAGAAATGGTTACCGGTGTAGACCTAATCAAAGAGCAGCTGCGCGTTGCAGCAGGTCAGCCACTGTCATTCACTCAGGATGACATCAAGATCCGCGGCCATGCGATTGAGTGTCGTATCAACGCAGAAGACCCAGAGCGCTTCCTACCTTCACCAGGTAAGATTGAACGCTTCCACGCGCCAGGCGGCATGGGTGTTCGTTGGGAATCCCACATTTACACAGGCTACACAGTACCACCTCATTACGATTCAATGATTGGTAAACTGATCACTTACGGTGAGAACCGTGATGTAGCGATTGCACGTATGAAGAACGCACTAGGCGAGATGATCATTGAAGGCATCAAGACTAACGTTACTCTACAAGAGTCAATCATGAATGATGAGAACTTCCAGCACGGTGGTGCAAACATTCACTACCTAGAGAAGAAGCTAGGCCTACAATAAGCCTTCGCTAACCTCATAATAAATGCCCACATCTGTGGGCATTTTTGTTTTGTATAAAGTCTATACTCAAACAAATCGTAGAGTTCTGGTAAACTCTGTGCCACTTCATTCACCTTAAGAGCAAAAACAAATGCCTTGGATTCAAATCAAACTCAACGCGACCAATGAAAACGCTGAGCAAATCGGCGACATGCTAATGGAAGAGACTGGTGCGCTGTCTGTAACATTCCTAGACGCGCAGGATACGCCCGTATTCGAACCTCTACCTGGCGAGACTCGCTTATGGGGCGATACTGACATTCTGGCACTGTACGATGCAGAAGCAGATACAAACTTCATCATCACTCAAATCAAAGCAAGCAGCATGCTAGCAGACGATTTTGCTTACAAAGTAGAACAACTAGAAGACAAAGACTGGGAGCGCGAATGGATGGAAAACTTCCACCCAATGAAGTTCGGCGAACGTCTATGGATTTGTCCAAGTTGGCGTGATGTTCCTGAACCAGACGCGGTTAATGTTATGCTTGATCCTGGTCTGGCTTTCGGTACGGGCACCCACCCTACGACTGCACTCTGCCTAGAATGGCTAGAGAGTTTAGACCTATCTGGTAAAACGGTTATCGACTTTGGTTGTGGCTCAGGCATCCTTGCGATCGCTGCGATCAAACTTGGCGCAGGTAAAGTTATCGGGATCGATATTGATCCTCAAGCTCTTCAAGCTTCTCGCGATAACGCTGAGCGCAACGGTGTTGCTGACCAATTAGAAGTGTACCTACCTCAAAACCAACCTGAAGGCCTGATCGCTGATGTGGTTGTTGCTAACATTCTTGCTGGTCCATTACGTGAACTTGCACCTATCATTAAAGGTTTGGTTAAACCAAATGGTGACCTGGCGATGTCGGGTGTTTTAGACACTCAAGCAGAAGACGTAGCGAACTATTACCGTGATGAGCTTCACATTGATCCAATCGCGGAGCAAAGCGAATGGTGTCGTATCTCCGGTCGTAAGCAAGGCTAGACAAGGTTTTCAGGGCTAATTGTTTGAATTTCATACAAATTACAAAAACAATTTGTAAATGCTCAAATATTAGTCTTTTCACGCAGTAAAAAAATGCGTAAAATGCGCGCCCTTGCTGGTACAGAACTGTGATGACGTTTTGAAAATCGGAAACTATCAACTTAAGAACAATCTAATCGTAGCCCCTATGGCTGGTGTAACGGATAGACCGTTTCGCGAGTTGTGTCTTCGCTATGGTGCGGGAATGGCCGTCAGTGAAATGATGTCTGCTAACCCGAAACTATGGGGAACGTCAAAGTCGAAACAGCGCATGGTGCATGAAGGCGAATCGGGCATTCGCTCTGTACAGATTGCCGGTTCCGATCCACAGCTTATGGCCGACGCGGCTCAATTCAGTGTTGAAAACGGTGCGCAAATCATCGACATCAACATGGGCTGCCCAGCAAAGAAAGTGAATAAGAAGCTGGCGGGTTCTGCACTGCTTCAGTACCCAGACATCATCAAAGAGATTTTGACTGCGGTAGTGGACGCGGTAGACGTTCCTGTAACGTTAAAGACCCGTACTGGCTGGAACACAGAAAATAAAAACTGTGTTCACATCGCTAAATTAGCCGAAGACTGCGGCATACAGGCTCTTGCACTGCATGGCAGAACAAAAGCGTGTATGTACAAAGGTGAGGCCGAATACGACAGCATTAAAGCGGTTAAACACGCTATATCCATTCCGGTTATCGCAAACGGTGATATCGATAGCCCGGAGAAAGCGAAGTTTGTACTGGAGTACACCGGTGCAGACGCTTTAATGATTGGACGCCCTGCCCAAGGTCGTCCTTGGATTTTCCAGGAAATCCATCACTATTTGGAAAACGGCACCACAATGGATGAGCTTCCAAGTGAGGAAGTGAAAACCATTATGCTTGGTCATGTTAACGCTCTGCATGATTTCTATGGAGAGTTCTTAGGTCCACGTATCGCGCGTAAGCACGTTGGTTGGTACCTAAAAGAGCATGAACAAGCGAGTGAGTTTCGCCGTACCTTCAATGCTATCGATGCAGCTGAGCTGCAGCTTGAGGCATTAGAGGGTTATTTTGATAACGTTGCATCATAATTAAGAGAAGAGCTAGACCGAATATGTTCGAACAAAATCTGACTTCAGAAGCATTAACAGTAACTACAGTAACGTCACAAGACCAGATTACTCAGAAGCCTTTACGTGACTCTGTTAAAGCGTCTCTTAAAAACTACCTAGCTCAACTAAACGGCCAGGAAGTAACTGAACTATACGAATTAGTTCTAGCTGAAGTTGAACAGCCACTATTAGATACCATCATGCAGTACACTCGCGGTAACCAAACTCGCGCAGCAACTATGATGGGCATCAACCGCGGTACTCTTCGCAAAAAACTTAAAAAGTACGGCATGAACTAATATCAGTTCATACAGTAATTTTGTAAAAAAGGCTTAGTCAGCAATGGCTAAGCCTTTTTTATTAGCTTCAAGCTCCTGACACTTCAACTCTTCCAAACGCTTCTCCCTCACCTTTGTACAAACATTAGTCAAGTCTGATGCTTTGAACTGTGATCAGTATTGATTGTGAACTCAATACAAACAGATATAATCAACAACTTACATTGGATAAAGGAACTAACCTCATGATTTACAAAGAAAGGGACGATTGGCTTCATGCCATTTTGAATACCCTCCCTGATCATGTCTTTATCCTCAATGAGCAAGGCCACTATATCGAAAGTTTCGGTGGTACTTACCATTCAAAACACTTCAATGCACAAAGCTACACCAACCTCACGTTAAACGATGTTTTATCGCCGAGTAAAGCCGCTGAGTTAATCGGTTATATTAACGATGTGCTTCGCTCTAACGAGCCTAAGGTCGTCAAATACAGTATCGCTCTGCAAGACCACCTTTTAATGCCAATAGAAGAACTAGAAGCATTAGAGAACCCAGAAGAAACGTGGTTTGAAGCGATCATTAAACCCGTAGAAAGCATTCAAGGTGATGAAAACTTGGTGATTTGGTCCGTGCGTGATGTCACGAAAACACATCTGCTAGAAAGGCGCCTCAAAGAGCTCTCAGAGACAGATGAATTAACAGGTGTGCTGAATCGCCGAGCATTCCTAACAAGCCTAGATAGGTCTCTGAGCTCGCATTCGCATCCATCTCAAACCCTAACTTGCGTTATGATTGATATTGATCACTTCAAAGAGATCAACGATCAGGTTGGGCACTTCTCCGGCGATCAAGTGATCAATCATGTGGCCAAGATTTGCCAACGTGCAATCCGTGGAACTGACTTTATTGGTCGTTTAGGAGGGGAAGAATTTGCTGTGATCCTAACCAACACCAGCGCAATACAAGCCTATGAGATAGCAGAAAGGATCAGACAAGCGATCCAAAACGCGCCATGCAAAATAGATGGTATCGAAATCAGTACAACGGTTAGCATTGGTATCGCGGAGTATGACGGGCAAGTATTGAGCGCAAAAGAACTTATGATTAACGCAGATAAAGCCATGTATTACTCGAAACATTCAGGCCGTAATCAAGTAACACTTCATCATGCTAGTATCCCTGACATCAAATTACAGCATTCAACAAACTTAAGAATCCAAAAGGTTTCCTAACCCTTCTGCTTTATCATCCATACCTTACACTAACTTATCCACGTCTCCCTCAACACGCTCACACGCAGCTCTTATGCTTAAATCTAGTATGGAACCAGACAAGCTCAATATGTTTTAACAACAAGCTTAAGGCTGTTCTAGAGTGATATTGCGAGAGGCTAGGTAGTGCGTTAGCACTATCTCATGATAAATATAGTAAACAGGAAAGATATACAGACTTTAGAAAGTGATGTGTCTTTATAGAGGAGTTCTCAAATTTACTTTGCTCCAAATGCAAAAAAGCCCACTCTTTCGAGTGGGCTTCTTCAAATTTAAAGCCTGGCGATGTCCTAC
>NZ_MDAW01000127.1:0-29356 GCF_002875385.1 Vibrio sp. 10N.222.52.B12
TTTGTGTATAAGAGACAGCCCAATAGCGGAGGCTTTGTTGTTTCTGGTGCTGAATGTTTGGAACGGAATGTCTGGAGCGATTACTTGGCGTGTTGATCAATCAGTGTTGCTAGCGTTTCCATCGCAGGGAGCCAGTTTTTCTCCGCTCCAAAGTTCGCGACGCTGAGACGAATGCAGTTTTGATACTGTCCCTGAGAGCCAAATACCGAGCCGGGCAGAATACTGATTTTGTGTTCGTTACAGGCTTGATAAAGCGCATAGCTGTCAGTTTTGGGTGGCAAGCGTAACCAAAGCAAGAATGACCCTTGTACTGCATTGATTTGGTAGCGGTTTTTGAGTTCAAAGTGTGCATCCAAGCATTGGTTGAGCATCTGCAAATATCGTCTCACGTTGGCTTGATAAACACGGCACATACGCGCAGTGTGAGTTCGGTACTTACCTGAGGTTAGGAAAGTGCCCACCGCTGATTGCATCAAGTTCAAACTGCCCATGTTTTCACATAACAGATATTGCTCGACTTGAGCGCGATAACGTCCCGCTAGCATCCAACCAATACGAAGGCGTGAATCGAGCGTTTTCGATAAGGAGTTGACGTAAATCACCCGTTGTTTCTCGTCCAATTTGCGCAAGCTTGGTAACGGTTGGTCATAACTCAACGCGCCAAACACGTCATCTTCAATGATTGGAATATCTCCAGAAACCTTAAGCAGTCGCTCACGTCTTTCAAGGGGCATCATTGAGCCTGTTGGGTTGGTGAAATTTGGCGTGACAATAATGACTTTGATCTCCCAAGTTGCCATGGCTTTTTCCAGCGCGTCTGGATCCATACCATCACGGGGGCAACTAGGGATCTCGACCACCTGTAAACCGAGGGATTCGAGCATCAACAAGTTACCGAAATAGCAGGGCGATTCCACCGCAACAATGTCTCCAGTCTGTGTTGTTGCTCTGAGGGCAAGACTGATCGCTTGCTGTGCACCATGGGTGACCAAAAGATCATCCACGTTTGCCGGCGTTCCCAGATCTTGGGTTATCTTCGCCAGCTGTTTGACTAATAAGCCATCACCCGGTGGCAGTTGATAATGGCTGGAAATATGACTCTGTTGGCGACTCTGGCGGCCAATTTCGGCATACAAACTTTTGATGGCTGGCGCATCAATATTTGGGTGTGCTGAACCCGTCGGAAGCAGCTCTTGATACTCGGGATAGGTAAGGATTTGTTTGCACACCGAGAGCAAATCCACGCGCGTAGGCTTAGCGATCTTGGCTTCATGTCGCTCAGTTGGTTTTACTCGATAACCAGATTTTGGCACCGAGTAAACCATGCTTTGTGCTTCTAGCTCCTGATAAGCGCGGATCACCGTGTTCTTGCTTACCTTGAGTTCAGTGCTCAATTGACGGATGGAAGGCAACTTGTCGTTCGGCTGATAAACCCCATTGCTTATCGCTTGTTTGAGATGCTTCTCGACGATCAAATACTTATTGGCATCAAGTGTACTTGCTAAATCTGTACCCATAAAAACACTTCCATCTGTCACTTTTTGAAAACACTGTACCTAACTACATTAGCAACATTCGAGATTAAAAACATTCAAGATTTAAAAGTAAGTAGAGTGAGGCGAGTCATGTTAATCAGAGCCATTCCTTTTGTGTTCGTGATCCTTTGGGCTTCTGGATTTGTTGGTGCGCGATTTGGATTGCAATACGCCGAGCCTGCGACCTTGTTGTCGATTCGCATGGCGTTCAATGTCCTGCTGTTTTTGGTGATTGTGGCTTTTCTGCGTCGTCGCATTCCAACGGGAAAAGACTTTTGGCACAGCTGCGTTGTCGGAATATTGATTCACGGCTTTTACCTAGGCGGAACGTACTTCGCCATCAGTTTGGGAATGCCGGCGGGCTTAAGTTCGCTATTAGTCGGGATACAACCTATTTTAACGGCCGTATTGCTGGTGGCGTTCGCTTCTGAGCAGTTCAAACCATCACAGTGGATTGGTCTTTCATTGGGTTTTGTCGGTATTGCGATGGTGCTCATGGGTAAGATGGAGTGGCAATCCGATTTACACAAAACCTTAGCGATTGGTGTGTGCTTGTCGTCGTTGTTTGGTATTACGCTTGGCACCTTGTATCAAAAGAAATATTGCCAACAAGTGGATATGGTAGGCGGCGCGACCGTGCAGTATTTAGCGGCGTTGGCCATGTTCCTACCAATCGCGATGCAGTTTGAAACCATGCAGGTGCAATGGACGACGGAATTCATTCTCACCTTAATCTGGCTTGTGGTCGTGCTGTCTTGTGTGGCGATTCTGTTGCTGCTGTACATGGTGAAGAATGGCGCGGCATCGAGTGTTGCTTCTGTGTTCTACCTTGTGCCTCCGACCACGGCGCTTCAAGCTTGGTTTGCCTTCGGTGAGTCGTTTGATTGGATGGGCATTATTGGCTTTGTATTTGCGGCGACGGCGGTCTACTTAGTGGTGAAAAAGCCTGAGCTACCAATGTTTAAATCAAAGGTTGCAAAGCAGAAACGTAAAATATACCTAAATTAGGTAGGGACATTTGCGTGCCAGAGAGTACAATCCGGCTCCTTACATGTTTGTGGAGTCGGATGATGACCGTCAAGCCAGATCGAATGAGCGCGATGCGCAATATCATTGAACAAGTGAAAGCAGAATTGCCGATTTATGAATCGGAGACCTTTGTTTGTGGTCCTGAAGGTAAATGCATTGGTTGCCCTAAAAAACTGTTGGAAATGGTCGATTCTGAACTGAACTATTGGGAATCTGCAATGGATCGTGGTATCACGCCTCAGTTTGATGAAATCCGCCGATTTGGCAAAATGTGCACCAGCGTACGCCGAGGTTTAATCCGCAATAACGTGCCGTTGCTCAACGCCTAATCAACACTTTTTCGACATCCCCCTCATTACCTTGTCTTCATTGATTAAACGAAGACAAGGGGCTCTCATGCGCAAATTCTTTTTCTCTGCTGTTTTGTTATTACTTGCTTTCAGCTCTGGCTTTGCGGGTTACAAATGGTTCACTGACAACCAATATGGCGAAGCGGATCTTGCTGCGGGTCAGCAGTATTTTGAATCTTACTGTGTCTCTTGTCATGGTGGCAAAGGGCATGGAGATGGATTGGTGGCCAAGGCGACGAACATCAAGCCCGATAATATTTTTGATGAACTGACCAACCCATTCGGAACAAAAGTGGAGTTGATAGGGACGGTATTGGAAGGAGAGAATGGTCAAAGCGGTGCAATGCCACCATTCAAATCTGTGCTGAGTGAAAAGCAAGTAAATGACATTTTTGAATACATCAAAAGTATTAACTGATCTAAATTCTTATTTTAGAAACAGTTGCTTATTGTTTTTCTGTGTGCTTCAAGGCTTTGAATTCTGTCGAATTTTTACGTTACTTTAGCCGCTAGTTTCAAGGTAATTTGGCGGTCACTCTCAAGTTCTCGATTCCCTCGTTTTTTCTTATCATTTGCGCGTTTCTCTGCGTAATTTCAACGATATATTGGCTCGGTTCTCACATGGATGTGGGAGCGAACCCCCTATCATCTGTCTGTGCGCTGAGAGTCAAAAGTGAAAACAAAAGGATTTACGTTGATGGAAATCACCATCGTCTTAGCAACCTTGGGTTCCATCGCTCTCGCTGCCTTGCCAATTCTGCTCGATATTAACCGTCAAGCTTACGTTTCTATGCTGCACAGTTCGCAGTCTTCTCTGGGGACGTCTCTTAAGTTCTTCCATGCCAAAGTGATGATTGATGATGCGCAGGAGCGTAGACAAATGACGTACATTGATCATCAAGTGAACATGCTCAGTGGGATGCCAGAAGCCAGTGCAAATAGTATACGAGCGTTATTAGAGATTGGTCTGCCTGCCAAAGGCAATTCACCGATTGATAAGCCGTGTAAAGGCAGCGACTTTTGCATTATGGGGAATCAGTTCCCAAACAGTGCTTATTTTGTCGCGATTCCGGAGTATCAGTTCGCTGATCATTCGGGATTAGATCGTGTGGTGTATATTTGGCCGCAAGGGTACACCTTGAAACGTGAAGCGTGCTATTTCTATTATGTTAATCAAGCGTCGACGCAGTCGGTGATACGAGGCCATGTTACAGAAGGTTGCTAGACATCAAGCAAACTGACGCGAGCAGAAAAGTACAAAGCCCCAAGTGCAGAACTTAGGGCTTTGTTTATTTTTAGGTTGGAAAAACTTAGCGAAGCGCTAAATCTCTGCGACCAACTTTTTTAGCAAGCGAAGCATCTCTATTTGCTCTTCTGGCTCTAATGGACTCATCAACTCTTTGTTGACGGCCAGTGGAATTGACAACAAGGTTTCTTTGAGGCTTCGTCCCTCTTCCGTTAGATAAATACGGAACGAGCGGCGGCTGTTTGGATCGGGATGGCGCTCTACCAAACCTAACTTCTCCAACTTGTCTAAGGTACGAGTCGTGGTTGAGTTTTCTACCTTAGATTTCGCTGCGATATCGCGCTGCGTCACGCCTTCTTCTTCCCACAAACACATCATGGTCGGCCAAAGTGCAACGGTAAGTCCGTGCTTTTTGAGCTCGGCTTCAAATCGTTTCGCTGCATCGTGTGCAACGACATTGATCATCCAGCCAAAGCTGTCTTGTCTGTCAAACTGTTCGCTCATTTTCTTACTCTTATGATAAAGCAATGATTGTCATGGTAACCAATGTTGCAGCAACTAGCACCCCTAAAGCACGGCTTTGCGGCGCGAGATAGACAATTTTCTGTTCCGTGATGAGCGCCTGCTTGTTCATTAGGGTTTGTTTACCTGTGATCATCGCTTTCAACAAGGGTTTACCTCTTAGTTTATAGAAAAGGATCGCACCAACATGTAAGACGATCAGTAAAGGCAAAAGATCGGCCAAGGTCAGGTGTAACCACTCAAGCCCTGCAAAGATGTTGTCGTTAAGCCAAACATCGGAATACGGCCACGTATCGAATAAGCCGCCAAGCGCCATTCCCGAGATGCATTGAAGCAGCAATGTCGTCAGCAGTGCTGCCACCATCCAGCCGCCAGCAGGGTTATGACCCACAGTCGCCGCCGATTTGCCTTTTAAGTATGTAATGACACCTTTTGGCGAGCGGAGAAACTGTCGAAACAAACTGGTTTCGCTGCCGATAACTCCCCAAGTCAATCGCCATAACAACAAAGTGAATAACGCTAACCCCAATTGGACATGAGGTCCATTGCCAGACAATCCAGATGCCATCAGGGCTATAAACAGTAGGGCTTGAGCCCAGTGATAAAGTCGCGTTGCTAAATCCCAAATTTTCATAATTACCTCGATCTTTTCTCGGTGTGATGATCTTCTTTACGGTAATTTACACGACAATAGTTGCGTGCGCAATGATTGTTGTGTAAATTTATTTGCAACCACACAGCAATAACGAAAAACCAGGAGAATGAAATGAAAAAGACATTGGCACTGATTGCACTTTTACCGACCATCTTTGTATCAACAACAGTGTTTGCCCAAGACTTCAGCGCTCAAATCGAAACGCGTCAGAATGCATTTGAGCAAATAGAGTCCCTGTCGAAACAAGCCGATAAAACATTGAAAGGCAGCAATACCGATTGGCACGCGCTAGAGCAGATTGGTGTTGAACTCACTCGTCATAGCGTACAGCTGCAACAAGCGTTTCCAGAGGGAAGCCAAGCTGAGAGCAAAGCGAAGAAAGAAGTGTGGAGCAAACCAGATAACTTCAATCGCTTGATGCTACAAATGGATGAAGGGTTTGCACAGTTATATCAAGCTGCGCAGAACCAACAAATTTCATCGGCTGAGGCAGGACTTAAGCAGGCTCAGAGCACTTGCCGAAGCTGCCATCGTGCATACCGCAGTCGTTGGTAATCAAGCGATCCACAACATTGAATTTATATTGAAGCAAAAAAGAAAATCGTTAAGTGAAAAGGTAACCTTATGAAAAAACTCATTCTATTAAGCACGCTGACTGTGGCTTCTTTCTCTAGCTTTGCTGCTGATTACGGTGTGGAACTGGCTTGGAACACTAATGATTCGGAACAGGTTCTCAAAACACTGCCAGAGCAGAAAGCCGCTTTTAGCCAACTGATCGAACAAGGTGATGTGAAAGACATGTTTGTTTTACCAAGCAGTATTGATGGTAAACCAGTACAGATCCTGCGTTTCGTGTTGTCGGCAGATAACGAAGCGGAAGTTGCCACTAAATTGCAGGACTTACCTATGTACCAGCAAGACTTGGTGAAGATCGCGAGCATTCAACCACTAGGTGCCAAATGGTTAGATAACACGCCAGAAAGTGATAACTACAGTGTGACGTTACGTTGGAAAGAGGGCATTGAGGCGTTAGAAATGGACCGTGTATTGGGTGTCGATTTGCAGCGAGTGATCAGCTTGAACAACTCTGGCTTAGTCACCTCGTCTTACATCAATACCCAAGTGTTGGAGAATGGTGTTGAGCGTCCGATTTACTCCGTCGCCGTATTGGCGAAAGATGCCCAACAGGCGCAAAACCTGATGTACTCTTTTGAAGCGGTACAGCTTGGGTATGCGACTTTTGAAATTGAATACTTGGGTAAAAAGTTGGATATGAAAAGCTAACTAAGCCTTTATGTTTAAAGGTCCAGATACAGACGCAGCATGTCTTTGTGCTGGATACCGTTCTCCCAAATTGGTTCTGGGTAGTGGAGTAAGAAGTGATCTTTATCCACGCTCTCTACCCTGAAACCCAAGCGTTGATAGTAAGTCAGTTGATAACCAAATGTCCCCGTTCCTAATATCAACTTTTGAAAAGATTGGCCTTTTAACTCTTCAATGGCAAATCGCAATAGATCTGAGCCAATACCGCGTTGTTGATGCGTAGGTGCCACTGAGACGTTCATGATTTCAGCCTGCGTTTCTGAAAGCGGCAGCACCACGCATGCTCCGACGATCTGGTCCTCTTCCACCGCAACAAAGCTCAATGAATTAGCAAGATAGCGATTAACATTGTCTTGGTCTGGATCGGCTTCTAATAGCAAAGCCATCGGAATTTGATTTGGCGATAAGGGTTTATATTCAATCATCACAAGTACGCGGTAAATATTGGGTTCCGATCAGTATATCGCAAAGGCAATGTGGTCTTGCTACTAGAATCAACTTACGGGTGCTTTAAGACCATTTTCTGACTCATCAGATATTTGCCGTTAGGCAGTAGCACTTCACCTAACTCGCCACAATGCTCGAAGCCAAACTTCTCATACAAAGCAATCGCAGGATGGTTGGTCTTGTAAACATTCAACGCAATAGTGTCATAGCCATATTGCCAACCGCTTTGAATGGCGGTGGTGAGTAGCTTTTTTCCTAACCCTTGGTTTCGATAGTGGCGGTCAATATGAATGCCGAGAATGCCCGTTTTAGCGAACTCACCTCCTTCGTAGCCACACATTTCAGCCGGGAAGATTTCGATACTGCCAACTAGGCGTTTTTCATCGAAGGCCACAAATTGGGGAATGGATTCTTTTTCTACACGAGTGATTACCTCACTCAGCATCGTTTTGTCTGGCGCTGGCGAGCGTAAGTATTCTCCTTCCTCATAAACGCGATTCCAGAGCGAAATAAAGTGGTCAATGTCGTTGACGGTAATCGGTCTAATCTGCATTCATCTTCCTTGATTGGTGCATAAAGTTTAGTGGCTCAAGTGTATTTGTGCGTACGTTGGTTAGATGCGTAGCAACTCGGACAAACAACGTATTTGATTTCGGATGGGTTTGCTTGGCGCAGGGAGATTTTTAGGGTTGAACCAAATGACGTTTAACCCTGCGTCCATTGCTGGGTAAATGTCTTTTTCTGGTAAGTCGCCAACCATGGTGAGTTGGCTCGGCTCAACGCTCAATTGTTTTGCGACCGCAAGATAAAAATCAGGCTGATTCTTGGCAATACCAAGGTTTGCAAAGCAAAAGTAGCCAGAAAGGTATTGGTCGAGCCCTACTCGTTGAAAGGCTTTTTGCACATCTTCCATCGCGGAATCTGATGCGCTGGTCGCGATATAAACTTGGTGATGTTGTGTGAGTTGAGCCAGAGTCTCTTTGGCTTGAGGAACGGTTTCAACGTGTTCCCAATCGCACATTTTTCCATGTGCGTGAGGAAAATCGACCATCAAGGTGTTTCCCCAATCGAAAAGATAAATCATGTTCGAATCTCCTTTATACCCAAGTAACCTCGAGATGCTTGGTTCAGCGAGAATGACTTGGTTTGTAGACGCGGCGGCGATTTAAAGGTTTGGTAGACCCAAATCAAGAATCGACAACAAAGTATACAAGCCAAGACAACTCGCCCTTTGGGAGCGTGTCATTGACTCGATCTCTGCTTCAAACAACTTGGAAAGAGCTAGCTATTACACTGCGTTGTTTTCCTTGACCTCGAATCAATGACAACGCTCTGAATCCTGCATCTTGAAGTCACTTGGGTATATCCGTACATCATATCGTCTTTTCGAAAAGGGAAGGAAAGCGCGAAAGATAAATGCGATTCACGTTAGCTTTAACGCTGAAATTCGCTTAAATGCCGTGATCGTTACAAACATTTCATCATAAGACGGGAGTTGGGAACAAAGCCCAGTTTGTCGTAAAACTGCTGCGCATTGTGGTTAAACTCCATGACTTCCAAGCGGACTTGAGTTGCACCTGACTCGCGTGCCCACTGCTCAACGGCCGTCATTAAGGCTCGGCCAACGCCTTTTGACTTCTGATTTTCATCGACGACGATGGTGCCAATGCGGCAAATCGGGTCTTTGATTAAAAAGCTGATAGTTTCATTTTGGGTAATGGTCGCAGTGATAAAGCCAAGTGCTTGTTGACCTTCTTCGGCTATGAGCACCAATCGAGCATCATCGGCCAGCGCATCTGCGAGAAAGGTTCTGTCTTCTTCAGAAGGTGGTACAAAAGTGTGTGGCGCATGACGAAAGTGAAGTTCGCTAATTTGCGTGTTTAATACAAAGAGCGCATTGAGATCGTCGGGTGTCGCTGATCTGATTTTCATTACTGTTCCTTAATTTCCGCCAGCTAGATCGATAAACGAACCTGTGACATAAGACGCTTCATCACTGAGTAGCCACGCGATGGCATTGGCCACTTCGTCTACCGTGCCTCCTCGCTTAAGAGGGATTTTTTCACTGAGCCTGTCGACTCGATTCGGCTCGCCGCCATCGGCATGGATATCGGTATAAATGCAGCCGGGACGAACACCGTTTACACGGATGTTTTGCTCCGCCAACTCTAACGATAATCCCTTGGTGAGCGAGTCCATAGCGCCTTTCGAGGCAGCGTAATCAACATACTCAAATGGCGCACCAGAGCGGGATGCGGCAGAAGAAACATTAACAATCGCATTGCCAGATTCAAATCGTTTTGCGGCTTCTCGGCAACAAAGAAAACAGCTCGTCACATTAGCGTTCATAACAGTTTGGAATCGCTCAAGGCTCATGTCCGCAAGACGAGACTGGGTTAATAAGATGCCCACGTTGTTGACGAGATGAGTGACCTTCCCGAGTGCTTGTTCGGTTTGTTCAAACAATGAGAGTACCTGCTGCTCATCGGAAACATCCGCTTTGATGGCGATGGCTAAACCGCCAATCTCCTCAATCTCACGAACAACTTGTGCGGCAGCCTCGGCTTGCGCGCGATAGTTAACGCATACAGCATAGCCTTGTTTGGCGAGTAATTTGGCGGTTGCGGCTCCGATGCCTCGGCTTGCGCCTGTGATGATGACTACTTTCTGCAAAACACATCCTTATTTTTTGTCGTGAATATTATTTTTGTAATGAATAGAGCTTATCTGCGTACCTTTTCTCACCAATTTCATAGGCTTCGGGGATGGTCTCGATGAGTTTGAAGCCACATTTTTCCAGCACTCGTTCAGAGCCAATATTGCCCTCTGTGACCGTGGCGGAAAACTGAGAAATCTTGTGCTGCTCAAACGCCCACTCAATCACACCGGTAAGAGATTCCGTACCAAACTGTTGGCCATAAAATTCTGGCAGCAATAAATACCCGACTTCAGCAATACCATCTTGCAATACAAAGCCAGTGATGCCGATTGGTCGTGCGCTTTGTTTTTCATAAATCACCAAACACAACCAATGCTCGCTTTGCGGTGTCCATACAGGTAACCGTGATTTGAACTTTTGGCGTATTTCGTCTTCGGTCGGCGGGTCAAAACAAAGCGCGATGATTTGTGGCTCGCTACTCAAGCGGCGATACAGATCCCAATCACTTTTCGTTAGCGGTTTAAGCTCAGTTCTTGGGGTGGAAATGGGTAGAGATAACACGTTTGAATCGCCTCCATGTGGTCGAGTTTTCATATCTCACACAAACATATCAAAAGTGCTTTGATAAACAACATCTATCGTTATGGCGAATAGGTTCGGTCAAGAAAGATTTTTCGGAAATATGGAATATGCCAAGGAGTCTCTCAATAACGAAAAATAAGTCACCACCTAGGGTGTACGTATGACTCAGATCAATTACCAGATACTACTAAAGAGGTAAATATGCGACAAAGCATGTGAATTTGTGAGTATTTATTTCTAATTGTGTCAATTAAAAAACGTTATATCGCCGCAATGGTGGCAGTGGGTATTGGTGTGGGCTGGCTAACTTTAGGTGGCACCGCAGCAGTGATGCATTACACATCCGACACTGAGTTCTGTCTCTCTTGTCACTCTATGGAAATCCCTTACAAAGAGTACCAAGGCTAAGTGCACTTCAGTAACGCCAAAGGTATTCGCGCAGAATGTTCGGACTGTCACATTCCGAAAGAGCCAATGGATTACTTAGTCACTAAGATCCGCGCTTCAAAAGACATCTACCATGAGTTTGTAACAGGTAAGATCGACACGCCAGAGAAGTACGAAGCACACCGAACTGAACTTGCAGAGATGGTTTGGGAGCAGTTCCGTGAAAACGATTCGGCAACCTGTCGTTCTTGTCACGACTTCGATGCAATGGAAGAGTTCGAGCAATCACGTGATGCGGCGAAGATGCACGCATACGGCAAAGCGAATGACCAAACGTGTATCGACTGTCACAAAGGCGTAGCGCACTTCGCTCCAGAAGCGGAGCTTGATAGCAAAGCGTTTGAAACACTGATGAGCTTCACAACCAAAACAGCAGCCGACGCGAAAGTGGTTTACCCAGTGACGTCTATCAGCATGGGTGATTTTGGTACAGTGAACCCAACAACCAAACTGAACGTTGTGAAAGTTGAAGGTGACAACCGCACTGTGAAGATCAATGCATTCCAAATGAAAGGCGCAGAGCAAGTGCTTTACATGGGTGAAGGTCACGATTGTTGCAACACTATCTGAACAAGGCCAACAAGCAGTTGAAGCTGGCGAGTTCAAAGCAGACGTATACGGCAACGAGTGGCGTCCTGTTTCTCTAACGGCAACGATCGATTCTCCAGTGGTCGATACACTAGAGCCGGTTTGGTCATACGCAGAAGAGTTGGACAACGTTTACTGTGCAACTTGTCACGCGAAAATTCCTTCAAATCACTTTACTGTGAACGCATGGGGTCCTGTAGCGAAGAGTATGGGTGATCGCACTGATATTTCAGCAGAAAACCTAGAAATTTTGACTAAGTTCTTCCAGCACCACGCGAAAGATGTGGTTGGTCACTAATAGAGAAATAGAAGGATAAGATTATGACTAATTTAACTCGTCGCGGATTTCTAAAAGGCACTGGTCTTACTGCTGGTGCTCTGGCTTTCACTTCATTGACGCCAATGAGCGCGCTTGCGTCTGATAAGCGTGGTTCAGGTGTACTTACAGCGGGTCGTATGGGCCCAATGCTGTGTGAAGTAAAAGACGGTAAGCTGATTTCAACCACGAACGCATTGCCACAGACGGTACCAAACAGTCTTCAAACTACGGGTCCTGACCAAGTTCATACTAAAGCTCGTGTTAAGTACCCAATGGTACGTAAAGGCTACTTGGCAAACCCATCAGCGCCAGAAGGCGTGCGTGGTAGCGATGAATTCGTTCGCGTGTCTTGGGATGAAGTTTACAAACTGATTCACGAACAACACATGCGCATTCGTAAAGAGCACGGTGCTGAATCGGTGTTTGCTGGTTCTTACGGTTGGCGTTCAAGTGGTGTGTTGCACAAAGCACAAACGCTTCTACAGCGTTACATGAGCATGGCGGGCGGTTACTCAGGTCACCTTGGTGATTACTCTACGGGTGCTGCGCAGGTGATCATGCCGCACGTGGTAGGCTCTATTGAAGTTTACGAACAGCAAACCACTTACCCAGTGGTTCTTGAGCACAGTGACGTTGTGGTGCTTTGGGGCCTTAACCCAATCAACACGCTGAAAATCGCTTGGAGCTCAACAGACTGTGCGGGCCTTGAGTTCTTCCATCAGCTTAAGAAGTCAGGTAAGACGGTTATCGCTATCGACCCAATGCGTTCAGAAACCATCGAGTTCTTTGGTGACAACGCACAGTGGATTGCTCCGCACCCAATGACGGACGTGGCGATGATGATGGGTATCGCGCATACGCTTGTGAAACAAGGTAAGCACGACAAAGAATTCCTAGCAAAATACACCACAGGTTACGACGTATTCGAAGCTTACCTAATGGGTAAAGAAGACGGCGTTGAGAAATCTGCAGAATGGGCATCTAAGATTTGTGGCGTGCCAGTTAAGCAACTTGAGCTGCTTGCAGACATCTTCAGCAAAAACCGCACAATGCTTATGGCGGGCTGGGGTATGCAGCGTCAGCAATACGGTGAGCAACGTCACTGGATGCTGGTAACGCTCGCTACCATGTTGGGCCAAGTTGGTCTACCGGGTGGTGGTTTTGGCTTCTCTTACCACTACTCAAACGGCGGTAACCCTTCACGTGATGCGGGTGTACTTCCTGCTATTTCTGCGTCTCTAGGCGGCGGGTCTTCTGCAGGTAACGACTGGGCCGTTTCTGGTTCTGTTAACGCGTTCCCAGTGGCACGTATTGTTGAAGCACTAGAAAATCCAGGCATGAGCTACCACCACAATGGTCATGACTTAACGTTCCCTGAGATCAAGATGATTTGGTGGGCAGGCGGTGCGAACTTTACTCACCACCAAGACACTAACCGTCTGATCAAAGCGTGGCAAAAACCAGAGCTTATCGTTATCTCTGAACCATACTGGACAGCGGCAGCGAAGCACGCGGATATTGTTCTACCTATCACCACATCGTTCGAGCGTAACGATATGACCATGACAGGTGACTACAGTAACCAACACCTAGTGCCAATGAAGCAAGTGGTTGAGCCTCAGGGCGAGGCGCGTAACGACTTTGATGTGTTTGCGGATATGTCAGAGCTTCTAGCTCCGGGGGGGCGTGATGTTTACACCGAAGGCAAGACTGAAATGGAATGGTTGTACGGCTTCTACAAAGCGGCGCAACAAGGTGGTCGTGGTCAGCGTATCGCGATGCCAAACTTCAGCAAGTTCTGGGAAGATAACCAGTTGATCGAGATGAAGTGGAACGAGAAAAATGCACAGTTCGTTCGTTACGCTGAATTCCGTGAAAACCCAATCATGAACCCACTAGGCACACCAAGTGGTAAGTTTGAGATCTTCTCTCGCACTATCGAAGGTTACCAGTTAGAGGATTGCCCTCCACACCCAACATGGTTAGAGCCAACAGAGTACACGGGTAACGCAACTGATGGTGAACTTCAGCTGATGACAGCACACCGTCTGCACAGCCAGTTCAACTACGCGAAGATTCGTGAAGAGTACGCAATTGCGGACCGCGAACCGATCTCTATCCACCCTGAAGATGCAAAAGCGCGTGGCATTAAGACTGGCGATCTTGTTCGTGCCTTCAATGGCCGTGGGCAAGTTCTGGTTGGTGCATTGGTGACTGATGGCATCAAGCAAGGCTCAGTATGTATTCACGAAGGTGGCTGGCCGGATCTAGATCCTAAAACAGGCATCTGTAAAAACGGTGGTTGTAACGTTCTAACGCTCGATATTCCAACCTCTCGCCTTGCGAACGGTTGTGCGGCTAACTCTGCATTGGTTCGTATCGAGAAGTACGAAGGTCCAGTGCTAGAACTAACGGCATTCACACCGCCTAAGAACGGTTAAGCATGGTCTAGAACCTAAGATACAAAACTAAAGGAGCCAGCAACTTGCTGGCTTCTCTTTTATCTATTTTTCAGATCTTTACTTGGTCGCTAAGGCAACGAAAGGCGCTTTTTTAGTAATTTGAAATGTTGGCAGCAAAGTAAACACGATGGCGACGAATACCACTGAACCAATCAAATCTTCAATCCTGTGCATACCGAGCCACAAGCGACTGTACGCCACGCCTATTGCCCAGACCCATAGAGTAGCGGCAGAGAAGTAGCACTTATTCTGCAAAAACAAACCACCAAAGAAAGCTAAGCAGATAGAAACGAAAATCGTATGCCCAGATGGAAAGGAATAGTCTTTTTCACCTTGCCAGTGGCGAGTGCGCCATTCACTGACTTTTTCGGAGATCTCACCAATCACACTCGCTTGCTGAGCTGTTTCTAGTTGATAAAACGCTTCTGGATGCTCAATCAATTGCTCTGCAGCAAGCAATTCGGTGTAGGGACGTGGGCTTTCTGTCATTAGCTTCAAGCCTGTTTTGCTGGCAAAACCAATCACCAGTAACAATCCCAGCATGGAGAGTTTTTGCATCCAATCAGACTGGCTAGGTTTGTAGCGGTAAAGCGACAACACCAACAGCGTGAGAGTGATCAAAAAGCCTTTACTGCCCGCAGAATCGGTTAGCAGAGTAAAGAGAATACCAGTGCCATCAGAAACGTGAGAAGTAAGATCGTGATACGAGGCAAACAGCGAAAGTGGGATGATGCCAAGAATGAACAAGGCGAGCATCATCAAACCGTATTTTTTAGTTTTCATGAAAAGTCATACAGCAGTCGAAAATAGGCGACTATCTTACGACAATCGATGTGAAAAACTTATCAACGCTCTGTCAATTCGGTCTTGTTTATTTTGCTCCGAATCTCCATTGGAGAAAGCCCAAAAGTGCGAACAGTAAAACGATTGAGTGAGGACTGAGATTGAAAGCCTAAACGTTCTGACAATGAGACAAGAGGAATTGATGTGTATGACAAAACTTCGTAGCATTTCTTTTGTTTAAATTGATTGAGCAATTGATCAAAGGTTTGCCCCTCTTGTTTAAGCTTTCGGGCTAGCGTCCAGCGAGAGTATCCCATTTGATTTAGGATTTTGCTGGAAGCATGCATGAGCGAATCATGATGGTATAAGCGTTCTAAAGTCAACATCACTAACTCAGTGGTATTTAGATCATTTAAGGACTCTAACTGAGCCAGTGAAGTTAACAAGCGCTGATTAAGGTGCTGGTCTAGAAGAGGATTACTCGTTTCAAGCTGATGCTGTGCATAAGGGGCTTTTAGAATAAGTTGGTTTTGCTCTCCAGCTTCAATAATGACACCGCTCGTTTGCTCAAAATCTTTGATATTCGGAATAAATTTATTGGACTGAATTCGCATTGAATCAGGCGGAAGAGATAAGGTAGTGAGTGCTTTAGCAACAAAACACAAGTTAAGTATAGGGCCATAAATATCGACAACCCCTTCATCTTGTACGTAATGGACAACAACATCACCTTGCGGTGCTATCCGATAATACAAGCGGTCACGTGAGCCCATAATCGGCTTGAACTGAACGTGACGGTGAATGGCTTCTGTCGCATTTGGTGCATTTAGTACGTAGGCAAATTCTGGATAAGTTTCCAATAATTCGGACGTGGAAATATCGTGCGCAGGTAAAGGGATCTCGTATTTTGCAACGATGTAACAAAGCTCTTGAAAGTGCTTCTCTGAGACGTGTGCGACCTTATCTAAGCGATGATTTAACTTAGATAGCTCTTCGCTTAACCCCTTTATGTGACGGTGTTGTGCGAGGTAGGTGTAAAGCCGTGTATAAACGTGCTGGTGGATATATTTCATCGAAGTTTTATTCAGCATGGTTTGGTAGCCAATCGGAGTCCAAACCATGCTGATTCATTGAGTTACTAACTAGCGTAGCTAGGTTTGTTAATAGCTAAGACCATATCCAAATGGGTATAGCGTGATTGACGGATCTTCTTCATAAGAAGGAACATCTTCTTTACCTTTGGCAACCACCTCATCGGTCGATTTTGGAAGGCCGAAAGGTAACTTACCCTCTGGTTTCACTTTACCGGTGATGACATCAAAAAAGACAGCGTCCGATGTACCGAAGTTCGCCAGAATGATTGGCAACTGATCGTTGATATTACCTAGGGCTGCTGGACGAATCATGAATACATCAAAAATTACTCGCTTACCTGAGTTGATAGCCTGATTAATGACACTGTAGACATTGCCACTATTGTAAATACAAGCTCCTAGGTTGTCGGTCAAACCCTCATAACAAAGTTGTGCAGATTCTCCCGGTTCACGGTCAGGTTGCGTTTCGTAAGGACGTAATTGGAAGTCTTCCTGTGCTACAAAACCAAGCTCGCCAGACGGCATAGCGACCCCAAATGGGAACCATGCCGTGGCGAGAGTGGCGGGGGTTTGCGTACGAATAATGATGGTGTCAGCATCAGCCATGTTTTCTGCGACGTTTAAGCCATATTGTTGTGCGTTGTCGACAATGCTTGGTTGCTCTGTACCGCCATAGTTGGCGTAGACATACACTTTACCTAACTCCTCTACTGATAAAGGCAATGCGTTGTTGTCGTTTTTCAACAAGGTAACGGAGCGTCCTTGAGATTCAATACCCAGCTCTTGGAACTCTGTTTTACCGACCACATCATTGACCTTGGCGACATCAACAAATGGGTCTTCAAACAAACCTTGTTTGAACTTATTCGTCAGGATTCGATTTACCGATAAGTCGATGCGCTCTTGGGTAAGACGCCCGCTCTCAATATTCGTAAGCAATAAAGCAGGGTCATCGATACCCCCAAATTGGTCAATACCCGCATCGACAGAAGCAGCGAAACGCTCTGTTGAATCTTCGTCTTCTTTACCCCAAGGCATACCTAAGTAAGTGAACGGATTCTTCTCTGCATCTTCATGTGTGATGATCCCAGTTCGACATGTATCGACACAATCGTTAGCGACTAACCAATCTGATAGCAACACGCCATCGAAGTTTTCTTCGCCTCGAAGAATATCTGTCATGATGTATTTGCTGTAACCAAAGCCAACATTACCTTCACTTTCCGGTAGTTGCTCATAGGGAATTCCGTAATAAGGCATCACGCCCGCAACGCCAGCCTCAAAAGCACCTTTAAATGGAATGCGGTGGTAGTCAAAGTTGTTGCCCGGATAAACCTGATAGCGGCCAGCGAAGTAGTGTGCATCCGCGCCATTTTCTTGTGGACCACCACCTGCAAAATGTTTTACGACTGCCCAGACTCCATCTTTCGTCAGCTCGGTATTGTTGTGTTGTAAACCTTGGACATAGGCTTTGGTCATTTCTCGTGATAACTCAGCGTTTTCACCGAATGTACTGTTCACTCGCCCCCACCTTGGTTCGGTAGCGAGGTCAGCGGTTGGGTGGAGTGCTTGGTTGATGCCGACGGCTAGGTACTCTTGACGAATGACATCGGCGAAGGTTTTCGTGAACTCAGCATCGCCAATCGCGGCTAAGCCGAGTGTTTCCGACCATTGTGAAAAATCGCCAGAAGAGACTGAAGTTCCTAATGCGGCATTAAAGTGGTTGCGTGGGTCGGTTGAGATAGAAACAGGAATTCCTAAGCGAGTGTGCTCCGCTAATTCTTGAGCATGATTATTATCTTCTGCCATCAGAGTGGCATCGCCTTCTTGGCGAGTTATAAAGGTATTGAGGAAACGTTCTTGAATTAATGTGGTGTTGGTTATGCCATCGCCTTTAAAAACGAGTCTTGAGTTATCGCTGCTGAGTACGAATGTACCGTGCATCATCAAGCCTGCCTTTTCGGCGTTGTTCATTTGTTGAGTAAGATTCTCTGCGCGTTGTTTTGGGCTCAGTCGCCAATCCTCATAAGCGTCTAATTCGCCATTCTTATTATGATCCTTAAAGGTTAGCCCATCGACCTTGAGAAGATTGAGCGTTTTGGTTTCCAATGTTGGTATGGTGATTTGTTCCGAATCTGATCCACAACCGCTAATGAGTAGGGTAGGCAGCGCAAAGACTAAGAGGTTTTTTCCAGAGGTTTTCATCGTTATTGCCTTTTATTATCTTGTTTGGCGCAGTATGACTCTGGAGGTGAAGGAAAGTATTTCCTTTAGGGAGCAAGGTTTTGGCGTTCTGGTGCAGAATAGGGAAAGTGTGAGATTCTGTCAGAATGATTAGTGTGATGAATGTCTCGGTGCAATAGAAGAGTCTACTTCTTCTTTGGTTTTCAATCGGTCTTTTAGAGTAGCGAAATACGAGATCAAAGTGCTCATCCATAAGCGCTTTGTTCAGGCGTGAGCAAGGTTAGCTCATCAACCCTAATAAATATTCCGATGCCGCTTTGGGATCTTCTGCGTGGCAAATTGCTGAAACCAAAGCCAAGCCGTGAACACCAGTGGCGCAGAGCTGCGGAATGTTATTTTCGTTAATGCCGCCAATGGCAACAATCGGCAGTGAAGTGGTTTCTAACGCCATCTTCAAACCATCAATACCCCAGTGTTTTTTGGTGTTGGTTTTGGTTGGCGTCGCGAATATCGCGCTCAAACCGATGTAATCAATCGGCAGAGAGTCGGCTTCTGCAAGCTGCTCTTCATTTTCGATAGATAAACCGAGAATTTTGTTTGGTCCAATCAACTCACGAGCAATGATTGCTGGCATGTCTGATTGCCCGAGGTGGACCCCATCAGCATCGACAGCCAGTGCGATATCTACGCGGTCATTGATGATCAAAGGCACATCGGTATCTTTAAGGATGTCTTTCACGGCTTGAGCTCGTTCGATAAACGCACGCACATCACCGTGTTTTTCGCGGACTTGTACCATAGTCACGCCACCTTCCACCGCTTTTCTCACAACACGCTTTAGTGTGGCTAAATCTTGTTGGTCATCGGTGACCAAATATAAACGATAGGCGTTCATTGGGTTTCCTTTAAGCCTCTCATTGAAAGAGGATTGAGAGGCTAGTGTTAAAAGAGATAAAAGCTTATTGCACGTGCAGTTTGAGGCGCTTCGCCAATGTTTCTTCATCCAACTGGTAAAGCTCATCCAACAGGTTCATTTGCAGGCTACCTGGACCACGAGCTTGTTCCGCTGCAATCTCGCCAACAACACCTAGTACCGCTGCTGCTACGAGACCAGTGTCATCACCAACGGCAGCAAAAGCGCCCGTTAGTGCCGTGAGCGTACAGCCCATTCCTGTTACGTATGGCATCATCTCGTGACCATTGTTCAGTTGCACGGTTTGCCCTTTCGTGACGATGTAATCGGTCTCGCCAGAAATCACCACGCTTGCATCATACTCTGTGACTAAGAAGTTGGCTGCGCCAAGTGCCGCGTCGCTGCTGTCTAACGCATCGACGCCTTTGCTTTGTGCTTGCTCGCCAGCGAGTGCAATGATTTCTGAAGCGTTACCTCGGATGATGAGTTTGTCTGCAAGGAGTGCGATTTCACGTGATGTCTCTGTACGTAGTGAGCTTGCTCCGCAACCGACTGGGTCGAGTATAACGATTTTACCATTGGCATTGGCTTGCTCTACGGCATAGCTCATACGCGGTGTCCAAACGCTGTCTAAGGTACCAATGTTGATAACCAGTGAGCCCGCGAACGACATCATCTCTGCCATCTCTTGTTTGGAGTGCGCCATGATTGGAGAAGCGCCGATAGCCAATAGCGCGTTTGCCGTGTTGTTCATCACCACGTAGTTAGTGATGTTAACGACTAATGGCTTTTGCTGGCGTACTGCGGTTAATGCTTGGGTGATTTGTTCAATTAACATGAGACTTTCCGATTAATCTTGCTGAGCATTCAGACCTTGTTGCCAGAATGCTACTTCCATACGCGTTGCAGTTTTGAATACCTGAATCAGGTTTTGACCACGCTGGCTATTGATGTCGATTTCCGCCAATAACTGGTTAAAGTGTTCTGCACCTTTTGCGACACCAGATTGGAACTCTTCACCACCGTAGAGATTGATCCAACTTGCGTATGGATTGCCTTCGATTACTGTCTTTTCATCTTCAATCAGCATCTTACCGATAACGGCATAACCGATAGAGCATGGCGCTAGTGCCGCGTATAGATCAACAAGATCGCCCGTCATGCCAGCATCCAACACATAACGGGTGTAAGCTACCGTGCCGAAATCTTCTGGCTCGTTTTCTAAGTCGGATTCTGTCAACCCCCATTGCTCACAGTAAGTCACGTGGTGGGCGATTTCAGAATCGAGCAATGCATGTACGCTTGGGAGAGCACGGCGCATGTCATCCAAAGTACGTGCTTTGTA
Organism: Vibrio sp. 10N.222.52.B12; assembly: GCF_002875385.1. Classification (NCBI taxonomy): domain Bacteria; kingdom Pseudomonadati; phylum Pseudomonadota; class Gammaproteobacteria; order Vibrionales; family Vibrionaceae; genus Vibrio; species Vibrio sp. 10N.222.52.B12. The sequence goes on from NZ_MDAW01000127.1 coordinate 20,484, forward strand.
GATCGCTAATGCGTAAGCTCGTGCGTACTGTTTTAGGAAAAGAAAATCCTGCTTTAGGTAATGCAGAAAACAAGGCTGAGCCAGAGTGCCTTGCGCCAATTGCTGCACGAAAGCATGCTCGGTGTATTCTTGCCAATCTTGGCGGCAAGCGTCGATCAAATCTTGGTATTTCATTATGGGTATCTCGTTATCAAAAGACCCTAGGCTTTGAGCCTAAGGTCAGTAGCATTAGTCAAAGCTCGGCACGTAATCTTTCGCTTTTGGCAGTGTTTCGATGATGTTTTGTGAATACATGAACTCGGCATAATCATCGTAGCGTTTCAGATCTACTGCAGATGGACGAAGAGCGAAACGAGTTAGCGTGTCATTCCAAGCGCGCTGGTTAAGCTCGTTGTTGAGGGTGTCTGGTGAATAAGCCACAAACTCTTTCCAAGATTCTTTTGGATGGTTAACGATGTAAGTGGTCGCTTGCTCCAGCGCTTTGTTGAATGCCTTGATGGCTTCTTTGTCGTAGGTTTTTGCATTGGCTACGAAGACTAACTCGTCATACGCTGGCACGCCGTGTTCTTCAGGGAAGAAGGCTTTAGCTTTATAACCTTCTAGTGCAAGTTGGTTGGTTTCGAAGTTACGTAGACCGCCCCAAATCGCATCCACTTTGCCAGACGCAAGAGACGAAGACAGTGCCCAACCTACGTTGATGATTTGTACGTCAGAAAACTTCACGTTCTCTTGAGCTAGCATGGTGCCGATTGTCGCTTCTTCGTTGCCTGCGATCGCAATACCGATCTTCTTGCCTTTCAAGTCACCAAGGTTTTCATTCTTACCGTTGTCCAACACCATCAGCGTGTTGAGTGGCGTAGCAATCAAAGTCGCAGAGCGGATTAGTGGCAAACCAGCCGCGACATCGATAGTTAGGCTTGGTTGGTAAGAAATCGCCATGTCGACCTTGCCAGCAGCGACCAATTTAGGAGGTGTACTTGGATCTGCAGGCTCTTGAATGTTGACCTTCAAACCTTGCCCTTTGAAGTAACCACGCTCTTTGGCAATCACGATAGGACCATGGTTTGGATTGACGAACCAATCCAACATCAGTGTCATCTCTTTTTCAGCGGCAAGCACGTTGGTTGATACCACTGAAGCGAGTAGAGCAGCAGCGCTCATAAGTTTGTTTTTATTCACGGGGCTTTTCCTTTCTTTCCCAATTTTCTTTGGTTATTTTCTGTAATTATTTGCTTTCCCAAGGGATGGCTTTTTTCAATAATTTATCGGTGATGAAGTAGAGTGAGATAGACAGCACAGCGAGGATAAACAGCGCTGCAAACATCTCATCAATGATCATGCGAGCGTTGGCTTGGAGCATCAGATAACCCAAGCCTTCACTTGAACCTACCCACTCACCGACCACTGCTCCAATTGGCGCAATAACGACGGCAACACGAATACCTGAGGCTAAAGTTGGTAGTGCGGCTGGCAATTGAATATGACGAAGTAGCTGCCATTTAGACGCGCCCATGGTCTTGGCAAGGTCGAGGTAACCTGTTGGCGTATTGCGCAAGCCGTCATAGCAACATGTCGTGACGGGGAAAAAGATGATGATCGCCGCCATGACTACTTTCGATGCAATGCCGTAACCCAGCCAAAGCATGAGCACTGGCGCGATAGCGAATACAGGGATCGCTTGGCTAGCAATCAGAATTGGCAGTAACCAACGCTTCAGCGGCTCGAACATCAGCATTTGCAATGCGAACAGCAAACCCATTGATAATCCAAGCGCCAAGCCAAGTAAAATCTCTTGCGCGGTAACCCAAGTATGTTTGAGCAGGACATCGTAACGAGTGACCAATCTATCCAGCACTTCAATTGGTGAAGGTAAGATGAAGCTTGGCATGTCGAATACCACCACGACCAACTGCCACAATCCCAAGATCACCGCTGTGCTAATTACCAAGCGCAGAGCCGGATGGGTCACGCGTTCTTTTTTACTAATGCGTGCCGAAACGGAGTTGTACTGAGTCATATCACTCATAGTCTTTCTCCAGTTGATCCAAAATCGCTTGTTGTAGCACTGCGCACTCTCCATCGAGAACTCTTGGAGGCTTGGAATCCGGAACAACCAAGTGCTGAGCTTGCGCAGGTGTGCCTTGCAGTACATAGAGTTGGTGAGCTAATCGCACCGCTTCTTGTGGGTCGTGGGTAATCAGAACAACCGTCTTATCTTTCAGTAATTCGGCAGACAAGGTTTGCAACTTATGACGAGTAACCGCGTCCAGTGCAGAGAAAGGCTCATCCATCAGAACTAGAGGTTTGTCTTGCATCAGAGTGCGAGCAAGGGCTACACGCTGTCTCATGCCGCCAGAGAGCTGAGCTGGCTTAGCATCCGCGTAATCGGCGAGTCCCACTTGGTTGAGTAAAGTCAGTGCACGTTGTTTATTTTGCTCTGGTGATTGGTCTTGAGAAAATCGAGAGCTGAGGCAGACGTTGTCTAACACATTTAGCCATGGTAGCAACAAGTCTTGTTGTGCCATGTAGGCAATACGTTCGTGTAGGGCGATGCCATCCGTGGTGGTTAATTCACCATGCCATTCGACTTTGTCGTCTAACAAGCCCGCTAGATAACGAAGGATCGTCGTTTTTCCGCAACCACTACGGCCAAGTAACACAGTCCATTGATTGGCAGGGATGGTCATACTCAACCCTGCTAATGTTGGCATTTGGCTGTCTTTGTATTGCAGACTTGCTTCGGTAAGCTGAATGCCGAGTGCGTTAGCGCACATGCGTGTGACCTGCAAAAAAGTGGTTTACAGGGCCGTGACCTTTACCGACATCCAATTCGTCAGCGTGCGCGATAGCTTGGCTGATGTACTGCTTACCAAGGTGCACCGCTTTGTGCAGGTTGTTGCCTTGGCCAAGGTAAGACGCGATAGCAGAAGACAGCGTGCAGCCTGTGCCATGGGTGTTTTTGGTTGGAAAGCGTTTAGCGCTGATTAACTCGGCGCTGTCTTGCATGATCAGCAGATCGTTGCTGTTTTCGTCTTTTTCTAAGTGGCCGCCTTTTAACAGCACCGCTTTTGCACCGAGTGCGCGTAAATCAGCAATCATATCGTTCATTTCAGATTCCGACTGAGGCACTGGCTTACCCGTCAATGCGGCGCCTTCTGGTAGGTTAGGAGTAATGATGTCTGCGAGCGGAATCAATTCTTCTTTTAAAGTGCTGATTGCTGACTGTTCCAGTAATAGATCGCCGCTGGTGGCCACCATTACAGGGTCAATCACGAGGTGTTTTGGCTGGTATTGCTTAATTTTGTTGGCAACAACTTTGATGATGTTGGAATCTGCCAGCATGCCTACTTTGACTGCAACGATGTTGAGGTCGGTAAATACCGCATCGAGTTGGCTCTCTACATGGTCGAGAGGAATGGGGAAAATCGCAGAAACGCCTTGGGTATTTTGCGAAGTAATTGCCGTGATTACCGAGCAAGCAAAACTGCCGGTTGCGGACATCGCTTTGATGTCAGCTTGAATGCCTGCGCCACCGCCACTATCAGAACCTGCAATCGTCAACACAATCGGTGTGTCTGTTGAAGTTGCTGCTTGTGGCTGTGTTGATGGTTTTTCTTGGCTTGACTGCTGCGCCATGGTCGCTCCTATTACAGACGTAAAGGAACTGACTTGGCCATTGAAGATCGGTGTATGGATCCGTTGAGGCTAGCTGTACTAATAGAGACTCAAGCAGGCTAGTGGCAAAGTGATGATAGTTCCCTACGTCAGTGCTAACTGAATCAGGTTCAACGGGTCTCGATTTCGATCTCAGCCGACGCATTCACTGCATGGGCCCCCCGACTATTTCGTCAAGATAATAGCAGTTCACTCAGTTACGGTGCACGTGTTTTTTCCTGTAAAGGGATAGTAATCGTTTAAATATGAGACTTGATAGCGGTAATGAGAGAACAAAATTTAGTGTATACCCAAGTAACCTCGAGATGCTTGGTTCAGCGAGAATGACTTGGTTTGTAGACGCGGCGGCGATTTGAAGGCTTAGTGGGTCTAAATCAAGAATCGGCAACAAAGTATACAAGCCAAGGCCCTTACTATTTGCAAAGAGGGCCCTCTGGGAGCGTGTCATTGACCCGATTGCTACGTCAAACAACTTGGAAAGAGCGTGCTATTCCGCTTCGTTGTTTTCCTTGCACTCGAATCAATGACAACGCTCTGAATCCTGCATCTTGAAGTCACTTGGGTATAAATGACGTGCTGTATTGAAAGTAGTAGTTCAAGACACTATCTAATAGTGAGATATCGACATAATACGTAACGAATCGTTCTTTGATTTAGCAAGGATTAGCATAAAACAAGGTTAAAAAAGTGTTAATATTTAACGCGTTGCCAATATACTTTTGAGTCATCCAATTTAGGTTGTGACTGTTATAAACAGAGTCTAACTCAGAGGTGGGGAAGGCTAGGACGAGCAAGGAGATTTCATGCTTAATTCTGTAACAGCGAAAGCGGTGATCGATCATGCCCTCTTTTTAGGGGCTGATTTCGCTGAGCTATTCGTTGAACACCATCAAACCAACACCGTCCAGATCGCATCTGGTGAGGTGGACAAGGTTAACTCGGGTATCGATTTTGGTATCGGTATTCGTCTCTTCTTCGGTCATAAAGTGCTTTACGGTTATACCAACAGCACCGAGGAAGCCGAACTTAAACGCGTAACCTCACTGCTTGCTGCAAAAGATAAGCGTGAGCAAATCGCGTCAGCAGGTTCTCTCAATCTGAACCGGTACCCAATTCAACATGGTTGTCGTATGCCACTTGGCAAAGACGCTAACCTAGATTCTAAAATTGCTTTCCTGTTGCAAGTTGACCAAGCAGCACGTGCAGAGAGTGAACATATCAGCCAGTTCATCGGCAGCGTGCTTCAGCGCGAACAACAAGTGTCTATCTTCAACTCAGAAGGTCTACACGTTGACGATACTCGTCACTACATCCGAGTTGCTGGTAATACTGTTGCGCAAAAAGGTAATGAGCAGTCTTCTGGTATGGAAGGCCCTGGCGCTCTTGCTGGCTGGGAGTTCAATGAACAGCTTGATGCGAAAGAGCTAGGTCAAACTATCGCGCAACAAGCGTTGGTAAAACTTGGCGCAGATGCTTGTCCATCGGGTGAAATGCCAGTGGTAATTGGTAACGGCTTTGGTGGCGTAATCTTCCATGAAGCTTGTGGCCACTTGCTAGAAACCACTTCAGTTGCGAAGAAGGCGTCCGTATTCCACGACAAGATGGGCGAAATGGTTGCTCACACCGCGGTGAATGCTGTAGATGATGGCACCATGACCAACGAATGGGGCTCGATTCATGTTGATGACGAAGGCATGAAGACTCAGCGCACTCAATTGATCAAAGACGGTAAGCTAACTAGCTTCATGGTCGATAAAATGGGTGGTATGAAAACAGGTTATGAGCCTACGGGGTCAGGTCGTCGTCAAAACTACAAGTTCGCACCAACCTCGCGTATGCGTAACACATTTATCGAAGAAGGCGAGCATTCTCTTGATGACATGCTTGCTGGCATCGAACGTGGCATCTATGCGAAGAAGATGGGCGGTGGTTCGGTTCAACCGGGAACGGGCGAGTTCAACTTTGCCGTTCGTGAAGCTTACCTCATTGAAAATGGTAAAATCACCAAGCCTCTGAAAACAGCAACGCTGATCAGTACGGGGTCAAAAGTGTTGAAAGAAATCAGTATGGTCGGCAAAGACATGGCGCTTGCGCCGGGCATGTGTGGTTCAGTCAGTGGTTCAGTACCAACAACAGTCGGTCAGCCAACGCTCAAAGTAGATAACATTCTGGTAGGAGGCGGTAACTAATGAGCCAAGTACAACAACTTCTTAATGCGGTTGATTACGTCCTATCAGAAGCAAAACGCCAAGGTGCAGAAGCGGACGTCATTGTAAACCGCAACAGTAGCTTTTCTTTGAAAGCGAACCAAGGAAAGCTGGATGAGTACAAAGTAAGCTCAAGCCAAGTTCTGGGTGTTCGTGTTGTGAAAGATGCGCGCGTTGCAACGAGCTACTCTGAGTCTTTAGAGCAACCAAGCTTAGATTTGATGCTGACTAATGCACTGCAAAGCGCTCGTTTTTCCAAGCAAGATGAACATCAGACTATTAGCTGCGTGAACAGCGAAATCACGACTGATTTCGCTGAGATTGCTCAAGAAGACACAACTTCGGTTGATGAAAAGATTGAAATGTCTCTCGCACTTGAGCAAGGCGTAATAGCGCTACCTCACGCTTCTAGCGCACCTTACAATGGTTATAGTGATGGCGAAACGCAATTAATTATTGCCAATACACAAGGCTCGTTGTGCCAACACTTCGAACGCTCGTTTACTTGTTACGCTTATACCTTGTTTGAAAAAGACGGTAAACAGTCGATGGCGGGTAGAATGTCACTGGGTCGTCGCTTTGATGAGTTGAACCCAACTTACTGCATTGAAGGCGGTTACAACCTTGCTCGTGATCTTCTTGAAGGCGCACCAATGGCTACGGGTAACTACCCAGCAATCTTCCATATCAATGCGCTAGCAAGTTTGTTCGGTGCTTTTGGCAGTGCTTTCTCCGGCGTAAGCGCGATGAAAGGCATTACGCCATTGGGTGACAAGCTTGGTCAGCGTGTTGCGAGTGACTTGATTACCTTTACTGATACGGCTTACATGCCAAATGGTATGGCAATTTCGGGCTTTGATAGTGAAGGTTTTGCTACTCAAGACAATGTAATGATTGCCAATGGTGAATTGAAAACCTTGCTACACAACAGTCAGACTGCGAGTTATTTGGGCGCAGTCTCGACAGCAAGTGCCGCTCGCGGTGCAAAATCGAGTCTAGACGTTTCAGCGAATCATAAAGTGATTTCGACCGGCGGCAGCAGTGCGTCAGAAGTAAAAGCGGGTGAGTACCTAGAGTTAGTCGAACTTCAAGGTGTCCATTCTGGTGCTGATGCAGTGAGTGGTGATTTCTCGTTTGGTGCGAGTGGCTTCTTGTGCCGTGATGGAGAGCGCATTCAACCGGTTCGAGGGATCACGGTAGCGGGTAACTTCTACAAGATGCTGCAAGAAGTTGAGGCGGTAGGTGATACTCAGTTAATTAACGATAGCCGCACTTTCTTCTCGCCAGACGTTCGCTTTGCACGCTTGAGCATTGGTGGTAAGTAAACTTAGCATTCCTATAGAAACAAAAAGAGGACTCAATCGAGTCCTCTTTTTTATATCGAATGATTAACTCGTGAGAATTAAAATTCGCGGATGTCCAACTCATTGTGGATCAATACCACACACTGAGAAGCGAACAGCATCTTAGGACCTAAGCTGATCTTCTCTGTGCCAAGGCGCTTTAAGCTGTTAAAAGACTTCTTCGGCATCGGAATATGGTCAGTTAGCAAGAAACATGGGTTTCCACCGATTTCTGCATCACGAACAAATTCGCCTTTTTTATCCAACATATATAGTTGGTGATCTTCTGCCAGTTCTTGCACTAGGCGTTCAAAACTGACGGTACGAACGGTGATACCAGGTTCGACTTCACGAAGTTGCTCTTTGCCCATACCAACCGAAGCATCCAAAGCGCGAGCCACTGCTGCAATCAAGGTTGACTCATGAAAGCCGCCAATGTTGGTGATGTCGTTGGAGCGAATAGTAATGGTGCGTGAGAAATCTTTTGTGCTTTCTAAAACCAAGTGCACAACCACATCTTCACGGTGCGATTGAGCAACGAACATAGTGTTCATCATGGTATGAGCAAGAATCTCTGTATGCGCTTCATTACCAACACCTTCTAACAGTGCTTTGCTGGTGGTTGGTGCCGCGCGAGCTCGTAAAACAAAAGAGCGCATGAATTTAACCTCTATATAGGAAGAGTGAATGCGCGGAAGTATATACCCAAGCAGGGAAGGGATGCGAGTTTAATAGCAAATGTGAACTTACTTACAAAGCTTCGATTGTCGTGCGGAGTGTGCTGGTTAGAATAGAGGCAACCTGTTAGGAGCGGTATATGGAAATCAAAAAAATAAACAAACAAGTTTATAGAAAGAAGGTCAACTTAGTGATTGGTTGCTTTGTTGCCTTGCTTGCTATCTCTTCTCTTGCTTTTAGTACTTTATTAATTGTCTTGTTCGGTAATACCGATGCAGTACCTGAACCGTCGACGGGGAACTTTCATTGGAACTTAATTGGTGTTGTGCTCGCCTTAGCCACTTCACTGTCTTTGTTAAACCAATTCAAAACACGCCCTTATATGGAAGAAGTGTTGTATGTCTGGAAACTCAAGCAGCTGCACAACAAGATCTTTCGCAAACTGAAAAGTATTAAAGCCGCTTCTACTGAGCACGATGTAAAAGCACTGACGATACTTAAGTTCTACTATACGACTCAAAGTCAGGTGTTTGAGCTAGATAACAACACATTGACGATGAGCAGTGTAAATAAAGAATTAGAGGCTATTGAGCAAATCGAAGCGGCGAAGTCACTGGATCTTGATATCACAAGCTTTGAAGAGTCTTGGATAGATACATATTGATTGCCTATTTGCTACGTTAAGTTAACAACTAAGTGCTAAAAATAAGCGTTTGAGTGAGATTTCATCACTCGACGCTTTTTTTTAAGTTTTTTTCTAAAAAAGGGTTGCCAAGAAAAATCATCTCCCTATAATGCGCCTCCGTTGTCAGGGCAAAGCGGAAACGCAAAAGTGGTTGGCAATGAGGCGAAAGAAAAGCTTCTAAAAATTAATTTGAAAAAGTGTTTGACACTAAGAATTAATTCCTTAGAATACGCCTCCGCTTCGATAGCAAAGCTTACGAAGCAAGCTCTTTAAAAATATAGACCT